>JBMYQZ010000317.1:0-6609 GCA_049601855.1 Limisphaerales bacterium
CTGCGAGACAGTGATTTCTTGGCCCGTGCGACGGATCGATCACCGGACCAGACGGCCTTCCAATCGTTGCCAAAGGCCGCGCAACGGCGGGAGTTGCACCGGCATTTGATCGGCCTGGGGATTGAACCTGAGTTCAAGTTGATCAAGCGACTGTTGTCCCATCCTGAGCGGTGTGTCACTGCGCCTGGCGGCGTGTCGTTGCAATTGGGGCGCGATGGAAAGGTTGAAATTATACCGAAGGTTTCCCAATTCCGCGGCGCGGAATTGATGGTTCCGGTTGAGGAAGAGCAGGGGGAATTCTCCGGTCTGAAATTTCGGGCAGTGCTGGGGAATCGTCGTCCACGTCGTCTGACCGGGCCGCAGGAGTGGTTTGATGCGGCGAAATTGGGAGTGCAAGTTTGTCTGCGCCATTGGCGTGCCGGGGATCGATTTCAGCCCATCGGGATGCCCGATCCGGTGAAACTCCAGAACTTGTTCGTGAATGCCAAGATCCAGCGCAATCAGCGGAGGGAACTCGTCGTGATGGAGAACGAGAAGGGTCAAATTGTCTGGGTAGAAGGACTCCGGATCGGTGAATTGGCCAAGATTTGCTCCGATTCCAGTCGGTTCTGGCGTTGGGAATGGGAGCGCTTGGGAGATGAATAAGATGCCGTGGTTGCCACGTCTTGGGGTCGGTGTTAGGCTGATCCACTCTTTATATGGCAGAAAATCCGCAACAGCCGGACCAGAATAACAACGGCGAAGAGCCGCGCAGCTCCTTGCGCCCGTGGATCGTTTGGATCGCGATCCTCGGATTCATTCCCCTCCTGATCATGTTCAAGGACAGCTCGAAGGGGAAAGAGAGTGAGATCAGCTACGTCAAATTCATGGAGTACTTGGATAGTGAACTGATCAAAGAGGCGGAGATCACCTACAATCCCCAAGCTGGCGACCTGCGTGAGATCGTCGGCAAAGTTCACGAGACCGATTTGAAAGGTGAGAACCGGGTCGAGGAAGGGAAAGAAGTCCTGCGACGCTTTAATCTCACGATTCCGTTGTCCGAGGAACTCGAGGCCAAACTTCTGGCCACTGGCAAGTTTACCACCAAGGCGCCGAACACGATGTTCTGGAGTTTCTTCATCAGTATTCTGCCGTTCTTGCTGATCATCCTCTTCATCTATTTCTTCTTCGTGCGCCAGATCAAGATGGCGGGCAAGGGCGCGCTGAGCTTTGGCAAGAGCAAGGCTCGCATGTTGGCCAAGGATAAGAACAAGACCACCTTCCGCGACGTGGCTGGGGTGGATGAAGCAAAGGATGAGGTTGCTGAATTGGTTGAGTTTCTTCGCGATCCCAAGAAATTCCAAAAGCTCGGTGGTCGCATTCCCAAGGGCATTCTGATGATCGGGGCGCCGGGCACGGGCAAGACGCTCTTGGCCAAGGCTATTGCCGGGGAAGCCGATGCGAGTTTCTTCAGTATCAGCGGCTCGGACTTTGTGGAGATGTTTGTCGGTGTAGGCGCGAGTCGCGTGCGCGACATGTTTGAGCAGGCCCGCAAGGCAACTCCATGTCTGATCTTCATTGACGAAATCGATGCTGTGGGCCGCAGCCGGGGTCATGGCCTTGGTGGTGGCAACGACGAACGCGAGCAAACCCTGAACGCCTTGCTGGTTGAGATGGACGGTTTCGATTCGCAGGAGGGCATCATCATCATCGCCGCGACCAACCGTCCCGACGTGCTGGATCCCGCGCTTCTGCGTCCCGGTCGTTTCGATCGCCAGCTAACCGTCAATCTGCCCGACGTGAAAGGACGCGAATCCATCCTCAAGGTGCACGCCAAGAACGTGAAACTGGCTCCGGACGTGGATCTGTCAGTCACGGCGCGAGGCACGCCTGGTTACTCCGGCGCCGAGTTGGCCAATCTGTTGAACGAAGCTGCGCTTCTCGCCGCTCGTTCGAATAAGAAATACGTTACACAGGAAGAATTGGAAGAAGCCCGCGACAAGGTTCGCTGGGGACGGGAGCGTCGCACCTTGGCGATGACCGAAGAGGAGAAGCGGCGCACCGCTTGGCACGAAGCTGGTCACGCCATTATCAGCGTCCTCATCGAATACACTCATCCGCTTCACAAGGTGACGATCATTCCTCGTGGCCAATCGCTTGGCTCGACCATGTCGCTGCCGAAGGACGATGTATACAATCGTCACAAGAAAGAGATTCTCGCGGAACTCGTGGTGTTGGTCGCCGGACGAATTGCGGAAGAAATGCATTCCGGAGACATTTCGACCGGGGCCGCTGGAGACATCCAGATGGCCACCCGCAGTGCTCGCGCCATGATCACCCAATACGGGATGAGCGACAAACTGGGCATGGTGCAATATGGCGACGGTCAGGAGTATGTGTTCCTTGGTCGGGACGTCGCGCGCGGTGCCGAGTACAGCGAAAATACCGCTCAACAGATCGACAACGAAGTTCGTGATCTGATCAGCCAGGCTTACGAACAGGCCACCAATTTGCTCACTGAGAACCGTGTTAAACTGGAATCCATCGCCAACGCGCTTTTGGAATATGAGACTCTCTCCGGCGAACAAGTTCGGGAAATTGTCGACACTGGCAGCCTGACACCGCCGGATTCCCACGGTGACGGCGACTCGATGATGGGTGCCGAAGCCAGCACGCCTCTGCCGGAAGTTCCCAAGCAGGATCCGCCTGAGATTGACACGGGGTTGGGTTCTCCGGCTCCCGCTCCGGCCTGAAGAGTTGCTTTGCTCCCGTGGTTTTTAGCATCTTCCGCGTATAGATAACGCGCCAACATGATCATTGCTCCCTCATTGCTCGCTTGTGACTTCGGCCGCTTCGCCGAGGAGACCAAGCGCTTCGATCGCACCGACGCTGAATGGCTGCACATCGACATCATGGACGGGCATTTCGTCCCGAATATATCCTTTGGCCCAGATGTGGTGAAACAGATCCGTCCGCTTACCAAGCGCTTCTTCGACGTGCACCTGATGTGTTCGAAACCGGAGATCCTCTTGGATCCTTTCAAGAAGGCCGGTGCTGACTCGATTACCATCCACGCCGAATTGGGCGACGACCGGGTGGAGCAACTCATCTGGAAGATCCGTTCGATGGATATGAAAGTCGGGATCGCGGTGAATCCCGAGACGTCCATCAAGACGCTTGAACCGCATTTGACCAAAGTGGATCTCGTGTTGGTGATGACGGTGAGACCCGGGTTCGGGGGGCAATCGTTCATCGCCGAAACGTTGCCGAAGATTGAACAGGCGGCTGCGTGGCGACGGGATCGAGGGTTGGATTACCATCTCGAAGTCGACGGTGGGATCAAGTTCGATACCGCAGCCGAATGTGCTCGGGCCGGGGCGGATACGTTTGTCAGTGGCAGTGGATTGTTCTCACATCGGAACCTCAAGGCCGCGGTCGCCAAGATGCGCAAGATCGTTGCCGAGAACGATCCGGCTCTCGCCGATCTTCAGTGCCGTTAATCGTTCTCTTCGCTCATGCCAAGATGGGCCAAAGAGATTATTGGATTCTTCCTGCTGCCGCTTTGCGTCGCTGTCTTTCGAGTGCTCCAAAGCGTCATCGGTGCTGCTGGTGACGCGACGAACGTCTGGGTGCCGATGGCCAGCGGGGCCGGTTGTTGGATCGTGATCTTTCTCTTCCTGCCGAAGCAAACCTGGCTCTACGTCCTCGGTCATGAGATGACTCATGTCGTCTGGTCGTGGGCTTTTGGCGGTAAACTGAAAAAGTTTCGAGTCGGTTCGCAGGGTGGATCGGTCGTGGTGACGAAAAGCAATTTCTTCGTGGCACTGGCCCCGTATTTCTTTCCTCTTTACGCCGTGCTGGTTGTCATCGTCTTCGGTGCCGTGATGTACTTCTGGCCCACGCCGAAGGCCACGCCGGCGTTCCACCTGTTGCTTGGTGCCGCGTATGCGTTTCACGTCACCTGGACGGCCTCGATTCTGAAGACGGAGCAGTCGGACATTACCGGCCAAGGCTACCTGTTTTCGGCGGTGGTGATCGCCCTGGGTAATTTAATCATCCTGATCCTCGGAGTGGCCCTGTTGTCTGGCCAACCACCGTTGATGGAAGTGTTGAAGAACTTTGGCGGCTACTCTACCCACTCCTATCAATGGGGCTGGGAGAAGGTGCTGGGCTGGGTGCGCTGACTAGCTGTTCTTCGGCAGCGCGTGAATGGCGCGACCGTAGAACATCTCCGCGGCTTCCATCATCGATTCGGACAGTGTGGGGTGGGGATGAATCGTATTGGCGAGATCGGCGGCTGTGGCACCGAGTTCAATGGCGAGCGTGCCCTCCGCAATCAATTCTCCGGCTCCGGGCCCGACCAATCCGACTCCGAGAAGTTTTTCGGATTCCGGATCGATGATCAATTTGGTTGCGCCGTCGATCCGGTCTTGGGTCAATGAGCGTCCGATGGCTCCCCAAGGAAACTTGGAAACGGTGTGCGGTATCCCCTTTTCCTTGGCCTCGGCCTCGGTCAGTCCAACCCAAGCGACTTCAGGATCGGTGAATACCACGGCCGGAATCAGGGGATTGGGCCGGGAATGAGTCTCACCGGTGATGTGCTCCACCGCCTTGCGAGCTTCGTGTGCGGCTTTATGGGCGAGCAGGATGCCGCCGGCGATGTCGCCAATGGCGTAGACGTTGCACACCGATGTCTGTTGATTTTCGTTCGTCCTCAGATATCCGCGTTCGTCTACTTCGCATCCCGCCTTCTCGATCGCGAGCGAGTCGAGACTCGGAACGCGGCCAACTGAGACGAGGACTTTTTCAAAGGTGGCGTCCGTTCGCTTGTCTCCGGCAACGAAAGTGGCGTGGATCCCATCGTCCGTCGATTGCAGTGATTCAACGCTCGTCTTGAGGTGGACTTTTTTGAAGTTCCGTTTCGCGTCGATGAGGACCGGTCGGGCCAGATCAGGGTCCGCGCCGAGCAGAATACCGTCCAGCGCTTCGACCATGGTCACCTCCGTGCCCAACGAGGCATAGACAGTGCCCATCTCCATGCCGATGTAGCCACCGCCGATGACAAGCATGGTTTTCGGAACGGATTCCAAATTCAGTGCCTCGGTGGACGTCATGACGTCAGGGGAACCGATGTCGAACATCTTCGGCACGGCCGGTTGCGTGCCGGTGGCGACGATTGCATGCTCGAACTCGACCAAATTGATCCCTTCCTCTGCTTCAACTGCCAGTTCGGAAGCCGACTCGAATTTTGCGGATCCGCTGAGAACGGTCACATTGCGCTTCTTGGCCAGCATCGCGATGCCATTCGCGAGCTTGTTGAGAACGCCCTCTTTCCACTCATTCAATCTGGGCGCATCGATCGTGACCGGGCCAAAGGTGATTCCCCGTTTGGCTGACTCTTTCGCCGCCGGAATGTGATGCGAGGCGTGCAGCAGGGCTTTCGAGGGAATGCAGCCGCAATTAAGGCAGGCACCTCCGAGTCGCGCATGTTTCTCGATCAGGACGACTTTCTTCCCGGCATCCGCCGCCGCAAAAGCTGCGGCGTATCCGCCGGGGCCGGCTCCAATGACTGCAAGATTTGTTTTGATTGGCTCCATCTGATTGACAATCTCGACTGTCGGCGCGAGATCATGCGCGACCCAATTTGGCTTCTCAATGATTTACCTCGACCAAACCTGTTCCACTCCCAAGGCCAACCTCGCATTGGACGATTGGCTGCTGGAGCAGGGCGAAAAGGGAGGAGGGGCTTGGCTGCGAACCTGGCAACCGCAGATGCCATTCGTAGTCCTTGGCCGGGGAAACCAAGCTGATAGAGAGGTGAATTTGGAGGAATGCGAGCGCGCAGAAGTCCCTGTCCTCAAGCGATCCAGCGGAGGAGGGGCGGTATTGTTGGGCCCCGGTTGCCTCTGCTATACGGTGATTCTTCCGATTGAGTCGGATTCAGCGTTGGCCTTCGCGCAAAGCACGAACGAGTGGATGTTGAGGCGAATCGGACGTGCGATTGGCGGAGGCGTGACGTCAGCCGGCGATTCGGATCTGGTGCTCAATGGACGTAAGGTGGCGGGGCATGCGCAACGTCGCAAACGGCGCTCGGTGATGTTTCACGGTGTCTTGCTGCTGGCCTTCGAATTGGACAGTTTTGATCGTTTTCTTCGATTTCCGAGCCGAGTGCCGGCTTATCGTCGGGGGCGGGAGCATCGAGACTTTGTTGCCAACCTTGCTTGCTCTCCTGCTCGAGTTGCGGATTCGCTGGTCCAGGAATGGCGGGCGGAACCAGCGGAATCGCTCGTGCCCGAGAGTGACTTCGGACAATGAACGCCGAGTAACTGAGAAACCCAAACATCGCTTGACTTGAAAATGGCCCGTCCTCATATTTCACTGCTCTTTTGCAGGTAGAGAATCCGATCAATCCAGCAATATATGGCGAAACCCAAGTCGAAGAAGACAACTGCGGCCAAGAAAAAAGTCGCAAAAAAGACCGCAAAAAAACCTTCCAGCTCCGGCACCAAGTCAGGAGCGAAAAAGAAATCGGCATCCTCTACCAAGGCCAAAGCCAAGGCGAAGCCCAAAAACGTTGCTACGAAAAAGGTGGCTGCCAAAAAAACGGCAGTGAAGAAAGCCGCCCCCAAG
>JBMYQZ010000318.1:0-6600 GCA_049601855.1 Limisphaerales bacterium
GCACTGGTCGCGTCGGCCGGGAACGAAAGCGGCAGGTTAAGCATGCGAATGCCGAAGAGGTCTCGAATGGTGTTCAGATACTCAACGCGATTCAGCCGGCGCAAAGGCGTGCCACCGGGTTTGGCGTTCTGATCCGCCCTGGCGTAAGCTTCGCTTAACCCATTGAGAAAGGCCTGCCGCGCCTGCGCGGTGGGTTGCTCCGCCTTCTTCGGTGGCATGTCGCCATCCGTGACATAGTCGCGAACGAGGTCCCACTGTTTGCGGGACTCGGAGTCAGAGAGATCCCATGCGAGGGCATCGATGCGAAAGTCGCCCTTCTGTTTCTTCGAGCCGTGGCAGTCGGCACAGTACTGGCGGGTAAATTCCGAAATGGGTGTCGGTGCCTCGGCAGCCGAGAGATAGGCAAAGGAATGGGGGCAGAGGAATGAAAACAAGATCAGAAGAATATTCCTCTGCCCCCATTCCTTTGCCGGAAGAACAACCCTCACAGCAACGCGCCGTTGAGATTGGATTTGCTCGACGCAAACGAGTCCGCTTCAAAGCCCAGCTTTTGCAGTACCGTGACGTAAAGATCACAGGCCATTTCATTCTGGTGCGCTTCACCTTGGCCGCAGGAGAGATGTCGTTGATGCCGAAAACCGCCGCCGGCGATCATGAGCGGATAGTCGACCCGGCGATGCTTGGAGGCATCCGCCATGGCGCTGCCGATGAGGACTGTGGTGTTGTCGAGCATGCTGCTGCCGTCGAGATCGCGGGTTTCCTTCAGCGCCTGCATGAAGCGGGCCGCACCTGTCATGTGGGCGGTCTCGACCGCCACCAGGTTGTCGATCTTGTCCTTCCGGTTTCCGTGATGTGAAAGGTTGTGATAGCTCGCCTTCATCATCGTGGCTCCGAGCAACAAGGAAGTCCCGCCCAACGGGATCGTGAGCGAAAAGACCCGGCAGGAATCGTTCTTGATGGCCAAGGCCATGAGATCCCACATCAGGTCCTCATTGATCAGCATCATGGACTCAGCGACGTTCTCCTCGGGCGGCAACGCGAACCTTGGGTCGCGTTTAGGAAAGGGTTTGTCGAGCCAGTCGCGGCGCCGCACCAACTTCTTTTCGACATCGCGCACGCTCGAAAAGTATTCGTCCAGCTTCGCTCGATCTTCACCGCTGATCTTCCGGCTCAGACTGCGGGCATCCCCGGTGACTTCATCCAAGAGACTCCGCCCTGATTCGAGCAGGTAGTTCTGACGCTCCAAGGCTGCGGCCGTGCCACCGAAGATCTTGGCGAACAGGACGCTTGGTCGAATGATCGGCGGCAAGGGAATGCCGTTCGCGTTCAGCGACACGGGCGCGTTGTTTCGCAATTCGCCCGCGCACAGTTGCAGCGACTCATAGCGGGTATCCGTCCCGAGTCTCGGCGCGACGAGTTGATCCAGGGAAATGCTGCCAACCACCTGTCCGGTGAAGAGCGTGTAAACCAAGGCATGTCCATTCCCGGTCGGCCCCTTGTGGTCCAGCCCGGAGACCGTGGTGAAATGTCCACGCAAGCCGGCGGCGTCCAGCGGCTTGATCAGTCGGGCATCGGGATCGCTCGCGAAGAAGTCGGGTTTGTGCCAACCAAGTTGCGTGCCGACGCAAACCAATCGCTTGGGCGCAGGCTTTTCCTTGGCCCGTAGGAGGGAGGGCAGACCGGGAAGCGCAATAGCGCCCGCCGTGCTTTGAAGGAAACGGCGTCGATTGTGAGGAGTGGCTTTCATTCCAGCGTTCGTAAATAACCGATTGGGGTGAGAGGCTTTGCCCGCCCTTTGCTTACTCGTCCAAAGCCTTGAACGGGAAGACCGTCGAGGGGAAGCGCTCGCTCTTCATGAGGGCCTTCGCCCGAGCCACGATTTGCGGGTGCTTTTTCGCGACGTTCTTTGATTCCCCGATATCGCTCTCAAGGTTGTAGAGCTCCAGCGTACCGGGTTGCTCATCCGAACCGCCTTGGTCCTTTCGTCCACCCCAACGACCGGATGCCTTCTTCTTGCCCAGCGACATGAGGTTTTGCCGGATCGCCTTCCACTTGCCGCCGTCCAGGTAGACTGACTGTTGTCCGCCGTAAGCCGGGAACTCACGATAGAGGAAGTCGCGACCGCCTTCTCCACGCTTCGCCTTGCCTAGCAGCACGGGTGCGAGGCTTACGCCGTCGATTCCCGCGGGCAGATCCGTCTTCGCGCCTGTCAGATCCTGGATCGTCGGGAGCCAGTCTTCGAAACCAGTCAACACGTCCGAGACTGAACCCGCTTTCACCTTCCCTGGCCAACGCACGATCAAGGGCACGCGGATCCCTCCTTCGTACAACGATCCTTTCAAGCCGCGCAACGGTCCTACGCTATCGAAGAACTTGTAATCCACTTCCGGTAAATAGGTCGCCCCGTTGTCGCTCGAGAAGATCACGATCGTGTCCTCCCGCAGGCCCAGTTCATCGAGGAGATTCAGAATGCGGCCGACGAAGGTGTCCATCTTCGTGATGAAGGCCGCGTAGCCCGCTTTCGGTGTGTGGTGGGGCGTGTAGCTCCGGCGCTCACGTGCAGTAAAGGGCGTCTCTTTCCAGCCTTCCTTGTGGTAGGGCTCAAGTTCCTCGTCCGGCACCATCAGCGCGAGATGCGGGATCACCGTCGGGTAGTAGAGAAAGAAGGGATTGTCCTTGTTCTTCCGCACAAATTTCAGGGCCTGTTGGTTGATCTTTTCCGGTGCGTAATCCTGCCCCTTGAACATCGCGTAACTCTCGAGCTTGTTCGCGTCCAGTTCCGGCGGCAGCTTCGCGTGTCCTGGAATCCCATCGCCGTTGTTCAACTTCACCTTCCTGTTGTCACTCCACAAGGTCGCCGGGTAGAGGCTGTGAGCGTGGCTCTGGCAGTTGTAGCCAAAGAAATGATTGAAGCCCTGCTTGGTCGGATTGCCCTCCGAGCCGGTATTGCCCAGCCCCCACTTCCCAAAGGCGCCGCTGGTGTATCCTTGCTGCCCCAACAATTCGGCGATCGTGACTTCCGCAGCCGGGATCGGATGTTGTCCCTCCGGTTCGCCCAGGCGGGCCATCGCGCGGTTGTTCCGAACGATCGCGTGACCCGGATGTTTGCCGGTCATCAACACGCAGCGTGACGGAGCACAGACTGCGTTCCCCGAGTAACACTGGGTGAAGCGCATCCCGTCCCGGGCCAGTGAGTCCACGCTAGGTGTCTTGATCTTCGTCTGCCCGTAACATCCCAGTTCATTCCATCCGAGGTCGTCGGCCAGAATGAACACCACGTTTGGCTTCTTGGCAGCAATGGCCGCCGACACGCTGAAGAGAATGGCCAGAAGAGGCACGTACCGGTTCAAGAGGAATCTTGTCATGGGTTGAGGGTTTAACGGTTTGGCGGTGGGTAGTCATCCCCTTTTTGGCAACGCGTCCGGCCGCTTTTCGGAATCTGCCGTTCCCCTACAGGTATCCGTGCTGGCACTCCTTCTGCGGAACGAGAGCTCAGCTTGCCGGATTTGGTCAGGCGGAGCAATCACGAGCGCCAAGATTGCTGACGGCGCGATTCAGCAATCCCACTTGCCCCAAGGTGTGGGCGGCGGTACGGCGACGATCAGCGACGGTGACATCACCACGGCCAAACTCGCCGACAATGCCGTTCCCGCCACGAAAATCGCGGCGGGAACGATTGCTTCCAGTCGCCTCGACCTCTCCAACGTCGGTACCAACTTCTGGCGCACCCACGGCAATGTCGGCATCACCGCGGGAACGTATTTCATCGGCACGACCGACGCCCAGGACCTCGAATTTCGCATCAACGACAATCGGGCCCTGCGCATCAATCAGGGCTTGGGTAATGGGCATCACAATTTCGTCTTCGACACGGCATAGAATGGCATGGACGCCAATGTTCAGGGATCCACCCTTGCTGATGGCGCCTATTATTCCTTCCTGGTCGGCGGACAGCACAACGCGATCTCCACCAATGCCGGTCTCTCCGTGCTGGGTGGCGGCTTCAACAACGTGGCCAGTGGCTTCGAATCCGCCGTGGGCGGTGGTGAGGGCAACGTCGCCAGCGGCGGCGGCTCCTTCATTGGTGGCGGTCTCACGAACACCGCTTCGGGTGGTGATGCTGCGATCGTGGGCGGCGGATTGAACGTGGCGTCCGGCCTATATTCATTGATCGGTGCCGGCGTCTTCAACGGCGCCACCAACAGCGGCAGTATCGTGATTGGCGGTGGTTTCTTGAACGCGGCCACCAACTACGGCTCCGCAGTCGTCGCTGGTTCCGGGAATGTCGCTGGTGGCTTTGAGTCGTTTGTGGGCGGCGGAGAAGCCAACGTCGCTTCGGGCGTTCTCTCCGTGATTGGCGGCGGCTACTTCAACGGTGCGACTGGTTTCGGTTCCGTCGTTCCCGGTGGTTACGCCAATTCGGCCGCCGGCACCAATTCCTGGGCGGGCGGGGCCTTTGCCAGCGCTGTCCACCACGGCGCCTTTGTCTGGTCCGACAATTCCGCGACGCGAGATCTCGTCTTTGGCCCCATCACTGCCGGTCGCACGTACACGCTCGAATACGCCACGGGCGTCGGCTCCGGCACATTCACCACGGTGAGCGCCGCGGCCTCAAGCGACAACGGCACCACCCGCACCATCACCGACAACGCGGGCGATCCACATCGCTTCTATCGCGTGAGAATCTCCCTTCCTTAAAGAGGAAATCTCGATTTCCCGGAGATTTTTTTTGCGACACACTGTGTATGGTGTATATAGACAGTATATCCGATATGACCAGACCGTCTGCCAAACGAATCCTGATTGGGGCCATTTCGCCCGCGGCCGAAGGGCCGCTCTATCGCCAGATCGTGGACGGCGTGCGGCGGGAGATCAGTACGGGACGTTTGGCGCCGGGGGATGAACTGCCTTCGTTTCGAGCGTTGGCGGAGCAGTTGTTGGTGAGCCTGATCACGGTGAAGCGGGCTTACGAGGAACTGGAGCGGGAGGGAATCATTTATCGGCGGCAGGGTTTGGGGACGTTCGTGTCAGAAAGCGGGGGCAGTCGGAGTCGCGAGAACAAGGCGCGGCAGGCGACGGATCATCTGCGGCAGGGCGTGGCGGAGGCGACGGAGGCCGGCATGAGTGCAAAAGAAATCATCGGTCTGGTGACCGATCTCATCAAAGAAAACAAAGGCTGAGCATGAGCGAAAACGTGATCGAAATCCGAGGGCTGGAAAAGGCCTTCAACAAATTCAAACTGGGTCCGCTGGATCTGACTGTGCCGCGCGGTGCGATCTACGGATTCGTGGGACGCAACGGTGCGGGCAAGACGACGACCATGGACCTGATGTTCGGGATGGGTGACGCTGATGCCGGCACCATCACGATCAACGGACTCGATCATCGCCGTGACGAGGTGGCGTTCAAGCAGCGCGTGGGCTACGTCAATCCGGACACGTCCTTCATGATCTGGGGCACGGTCGGCAAGGCGATCCGCTTTGTGCGGGGCTTCTATCCGAATTGGGATCACGCGTATTGCGATGAGCTGATGGCGGCCTTCGATCTCGATGCGAAGGATATGATCGGCACGCTTTCGTTTGGTGCGAAGACCAAGTTGAGCCTGTTGCTTGCGCTGGCGCATCGGCCGGAGGTGTTGATTCTTGATGAACCCACGACGGGTCTGGATGCAATTTCCCGCAAGTTGGTGTTCGAGGAATTGTTGAAGAGCGTGCAGGGCGGCGATCGTACGGTGTTGATTTCCTCGCACGGCCTTTCGGACCTGGAACGCTTCGCCGATCATGTTGGTTTCATCAGGGATGGCCGCCTGTTGTTGGAAGGCCGGATGGATGAGGTGGTCGATCGATATCGGCAAGTGGATCTGGCAGCGCCTAATGGATTACCGGTGAACGGAGCCGACGGCTGCCACGTGATCCGTCAGGACGGTGATCGCTGGCGCGTATTAATCGACCAGTCTCGTGGCATCTGGGATCAGCTGTCGGCCGGCGGCGCCAAGGAACTGGCAAATGCTCCCGTGACCTTGGAGGAGATGTTCGTCGGCCTTATGGGAGAGGAGGAGAAATGAGCCCCTATCTGAAGGATTATCTCCGCCGGTGGTGGTGGATGATCGTGATCGTGGCGATAGCCCAAGGTGCGATGATGGAATCTGCGAAGACCCAGAGGATGGCTCCAATCCTCTCGCTCTTCGCCGGCGTGATTCCCTGGCTCGTGGACAGTTTTCGCGGGTACATGCGACCGGTGCTGCAAATGCCGATCGGTAGGCCGGAACTTGCCATGCGAATCTGGCAAATGGCCGTGTTTCTCCCGGGGTTGCTGACCTTTCTGGTGGTGTTGGTCGCGCACGTGATATTCGGCACTCCGCGGTCGCCGATCTTCCCAGACTGGACCGCGCCGGTGTTCTGCGGCGTCGTGGCGCTCGCTACCAACGGCGTGATGTTTGCCACCTTCTCCGGGGCGCCGACTGGTAAACCAAAGGCGTCTCAACAGGCCCTGGTGTTGGTCCATTTGGGGATTACCTTCGCCTGTGTGTTGGGACCGATGATGTCGACTAGGGCGTGTTCGAAAACTTGAAAAAGCCAAAGATCGGGCTTGTACAAATTC
>JBMYQZ010000319.1:0-6595 GCA_049601855.1 Limisphaerales bacterium
TTTTCTGGCACAGCACGCCTGCCCAACCTCCGGCCGGTGCCAGCTCGCTGCACGAATCAAAGCATTTACAGGATGAAGAAATTGGGAATCACGGCGATTCTGCTCGCCGCAATCACGTTCACAGGGACAACTCAGGCGCAGGTCGGTCCGCCTCCATTCACCCCCAACGCTTATCTGAAAGCCGACAACACCGGCGCGCTCGACACGTTCGGCACGGTCGTGGCCATTTCGGGAAACACCGCGGTCGTGGGAGCACCCGGAGAGGACAGCGCCGCGACCAACGTGAATGGCGATGGCGCCGACAATACCGCATCTGAGGCCGGGGCCGCGTATGTGTACGTGAAGACGGGTGATGTCTGGACCTTTCAGGCCTACCTCAAACCCCGGAATGCCGAGGCCGGCGACATGTTCGGATCGAGCGTGGCAATTTCCGGCGATCTCATCGTGGTCGGAGCGCCGATGGAAGACAGCCGTGCCACCGGAGTGAACGGGAATCGCAGCGATAACAGTGAAGTCGCCTCCGGTGCGGCGTACGTATTCAACCGCAGCGGCACTTCATGGAGGCAGCGGGCCTACCTCAAAGCGAGCAATACTGAGGGGGGCGACTTGTTTGGCAGCAGCGTGGCGATCGCGGGCAACACGATCGTCGTCGGTGCGCCCAACGAGGACAGCAGCGACAACACCATTGATGGCAATCAACTCGAGAATACCGCCTCGGCCGCCGGTGCTGCCTATGTGTTTACCCGAAATTCCGGAGTGTGGTCGCAACAGGCTTACTTGAAAGCGGACAATATCGAGTCCAACGACCGCTTTGGCTCTGCCGTGGCGGTGGACGGAGATACGGTCGTGGTGTCCTCACTGCTAGAGGACAGCGCTTCCACGGGCGTGGGCGCGGATGGCCTCAACAACAACGCCACCGATTCGGGTGCGGCATATGTGTTCTTTCGCGTAGGCGGGGTTTGGAGCCAGCAGGCCTATCTGAAAGCGAGCAACACCGAAAGCCTTGATCAGTTTGGCAAATCCCTCGCCATCTCCGGGGAAACCATCGTCGTCGGCAACCCGTTCGATGCGAGTGATGCGATGGGAGTCAACGGCGACGATCAGAACAACAAGGCCGCAAAAACCGGTTCCGCGTACGTTTTCGTGCGCAACATCAATGTCTGGGCGCAACAGGCCTACCTGAAAGCCAGCAATGCCAACGGCAGTGATGAGTTCGGCGGTGACGTGGATGTCTCCGGCGATACGATCATCGTCGGCGCCATCAGTGAAGACAGTGGTGCCCGGGGGGTGAACGGCAATCAGCAACACAACAGCGTCGCCTCGTCTGGCGCGGCCTACGTGTTCGTCCGCTCCGGGATGATGTGGAACCAGCAGGGCTATCTGAAGGCGAGCAACACCGAATTCACTGACGTATTCGGTCACGCCGTGGGCGTCTCTGGTGACAACGCCATTGTCACGGCCGAAGGCGAAGACAGTTCAGGCCTTGAGCTGATGGCCGACCCAGACGACAACCTGGCCGGTCAAGCTGGCGCCGCCTACACCTTCAATGTGCCCACAATGTTGGAGCCGGCGGTGATCATCCGAACGATCGCCGGCAATGGAACGAGCCTGGCGGACGATATTCTCGCGTCGGATGCACAGTTTGCCGGGGTGCGAGGAATCGCGATCGATACGAGCGACAACCTTTTTGTCTCCGACGCGGAAGGGCATCGTGTGCGGGTCATCGACTCGACCAACGGGCTCATCGCCACGATCGCCGGCACGGGTGATCCCGGCTTCTCCGGTGATGGCGCCGCCGGCCCCACGGCCCTGCTCAGCACGCCCCGCGGCATCTCCTACGACGACAACCTGAAACGCATCGTCATCTCGGACAGCGTGAACGAACGGATCCGCGCCTTCAATCTGCTCAATGGCCTGATCGCCACGATCGGGGGCAATGGCACCAACGGTCAATCCGGTGACGGCGGTCCGGCGGTGGCGGCCGAGATCAGCACGCCCTCAGGCATCGTCGCACATCCGGATGGCTCGATCTACTTCTCAACCGCGAGCAACACGGTTCGGCGTATCGACCCGGCCGGCAACATCTCGACTGTGGCCGGCAATGGCACCAACGGATTCTCCGGGGACATGGGACTTGCGACGGAGGCGATGTTGAACACGCCGACGGGAATGGCCTTCGACAACTTTGCCAACCTCTTCATCGCGGACAGTGGCAACCACCGGATTCGTCGCGTGGACGCGCAGACCGGCATCATCACGACCTATGCCGGCACCGGCGCAGAGAACTTCAGCGGCGACCTCGGCCTGGCGATCGATGCCGAATTGGATACGCCGGGCTACATCGCCTTCGCTGCCAATGGTGATCTCTACTTCACGGACAGCGGCAACCAGGTGATTCGCTACATCGAACGGGACAGTCAGGTCATCCGCACCTTTGCCGGCTCGCCACGCAAAACAGGTTTCACGGGAGACGGCGGACATCCTCTCCTGGCCCGCCTGAATGAACCAGCGGGACTGGCCTTTGATTCCCTTGGCAACCTCTACGTCGCCGATCGCAACAACCAGCGCATCCGTAAGATCGAGCAGTTGCCGCTCTCCGTTTTCGACTTTCAAGACCTCCTGCCCGGTCAATCCATTCCGCTCTTCACGAACAATCACCTGATTCACTTCGAGGATGCCAACGGTGGCCAGGTACGTTGGCAACTCGCCGCCAGCAACGTGCTCGAGGTGGTTCCTGGCAACGGTAATGTCGTGACCAAGAGGGACTTCAATGCCTTCCATCTACACGCCGAATTCAAACTACCGAATGACGGCAGCGACGGCAACAGCGGCATCTATCTGCAAAGCCGCTACGAGATCCAGATCTTCAATTCGTTTGGGAAACCAGTGCCGGACAACAACGACTGTGGAGCGATTTGGGGACAAGTTGCGCCGCAGGTAAATGCGTGTCTCGCCCCTGGAGAGTGGCAGTCGCTCGAGATCACTTTCCATCCCGCCCAGTGGAACAACAGTACCAACAAGGTCAGCAACGCCCGGGTCACGGTCGCTCTGAACGGCACTTTGTTGCATTCCAACGTCGAGATCACCTCGTCGACGCAGGGCGGCGTTGTGGAAACCAACACCCCGGGGCCGATTCTTTTTCAGAACCATGGTACGCGAGTGCAGTTCCGCAATATCGTCATCACGCCTTTTGACACTGCCCCACGCTTTGATTGGGTGCGCACGGCCGGCAGCACCAATGCCCTTGGCATCGCCGGCGTGAGCGAAATGGCTCGGGCGGTCAGCAGTGATCGGATGGGCAATGTCTACGTGGTGGGCGGCTTCGAAGGCCGGGCGGACTTTGGGAGCACCAACGTGGTGCAAAGTGCGGGTGGCACGGACGCCTTCCTCGCGAAGTACTCCGCGAATGGTGACCTCCAATGGGTCGTTCCCGGAGGTGGCCCGGGCTTGGATCTGTTCATGGACGTGGCGGTGGCCCCGGATGGCACGGTGGTGGTGGGCGGTGGCACGGACACCAACGCCAACTATTCCGGTTCGTCCCTGGTGGGTGCCGGCTCCCTCGATGCAATCGTGGCGAAGTACGATGCGGACGGATCGCTGCAATGGATCCGCTCGGTGGGCAACACTTCGGTGGACGTCACGTACGGGGTGGCAGTGGATGGCGCCGGAGACATTTTTGTGACGGGTGAATTCACCGGGATCAACAACTACCCAGACGGTTCGTCCATCAGTTCAGCCTTTGGGACGACCGATGCGTTCGTCGCACGCTATCGCCCCGATGGCTCGGTGGTGTGGGTGCGCAGTGGTGGCGGACTCCTCCTTGATCGTGGCAATGATGTGGTGCCCGACGGAGCGGGTGGCGCATACTTTGCCGGTCAGGTGGGATCGAGTGCGAGTTTTGGCCCCATTCAGGTGGCCGGGGCGGGCAACGAGGAAGCGTTTGCCGCCCATGTCGATGGCGCCGGCTTCTACCGTTGGATGACCAATTCGACCAGCTTTGGCGGCAGCCAGCGGGCGGAAAGCATCGAGCGGGCAGAGAACGGAGATCTCTACATCAGCGGGACCTTCACCGGAGGCTTCGTGTTTGGTCAGAACACACTCTCGGATTCCGGCCAACCCGCCACCCACGACATCTTTATCGCCAAACTGTCGCCGCTGGGCCGTCCCGATTGGCTACGGCAGGTGGCTGGAGAAGGTGACGACGGTCAA
Organism: Limisphaerales bacterium; assembly: GCA_049601855.1. Classification (GTDB taxonomy): domain Bacteria; phylum Verrucomicrobiota; class Verrucomicrobiia; order Limisphaerales; family JAYPXF01. The sequence goes on from JBMYQZ010000319.1 coordinate 4,210, forward strand.
TCCGGCGTCGAGTTGGCGGTGGACCAACAGGGTGGAATCTATCTCGCCGGCGCGATCGGGGGCAACACCACCTTCAGTTCACTTGTCCTGACGACCAACGGCCAGAACAACCTTTTCCTCGCGAAGTATGCTTCAAACGGTGACGCGCAATGGGCGCGCTCAGCCCGTGGATTTGGAGTGGATGGCGCGCCGGCCTTGGATGTGTCCCCGTCGGGCAACATCATACTCGGCGGTTTCCTCACCGGAGTCACCCAATTCGACGATCTCGGACTAAGCACGCGCGGTGGAGCGGATATTTTCGTCAGTCGACTGGGCTCAACGCTTTCACAGTTGCCCATCAGCCAATGGCGCTTTGACGACACCAACATGCCACCCGCGGTGGCGGATAGTTTCGGGGCATTCAACGGCATGTTGTCCTCGACCGGCGCGGTCTACACCGGGGGAGGTTTTTCCACCAACGCGGTGTCCATCGATTCCGCGGACAACGGTTACGTGAACTTTGGCAACGTCCCGTTGACCGGCCTGGAACCGTTGACCATCTCGGTGGCCATCAGGATCGATGCGAGCCAGACCAACCACATGGTCGTGCTCAGTCAGCACGACGCAAACTTCAATCGCGGTCTGATCATCGGCGTGAACGGAATGGGCACCAATGCCGCCCCGGGCAAGGTATTCTTCACCGACACCGGACGCTTCGGGGACGCCATCGTGTCCTTGGCCGACGTCGTCGACGGTCGCTGGCATTCGGTGGTGATCACCTACCAACCCTATGGCGTGAAGGCGCTCTACGTGGATGGCGTGCAGCAGGCCTTTGCGGGCGCGAATCTGTTCCCGCCGGCGGATGCTCCACTGGTGGCGGGTGGACTTTCGGCGGGCGGCGTCCCGTTTGGCCTCTATTCCGGGCTGCTGGATGAATTGGTCATCTATCGACGGGTGCTGAGTGCCGAGGAAATCGAGGTCCAGTCGATCTACCCGGACGAACAGATCGAGCCGTTTGTGCCCGATGCCTTTGAGTGGGTGCGACAAGGCTTCGCGACGAACATCATTGCCACCGCCGTGACCACGGATGCCAATGGCGACATCTACGTCGTGGGTGGATACTCCGGTACGGCTGAGTTCGGCACCAACGCCGTCAGTTCGCAGGCCTTTTTCACGGACGCGTTCATCGCCAAGTACAACAGCCAGGGTGACATCCTCTGGGTAAGGACCGGTGGCGGCAACGGCACGGACATCGCCAACGACGTGGTGGTGGACTCCGATGGTTTCATCATCGTGGGCGGCAACTATGAGTCGACCGCGACCTTCGGCGGGCTGTTTCTGGTTTCCGGTGGCGGTGGTGGTGGCTTTTTCGAGGCGGGCTTCGTCGCCAAATACACGGCTGACGGCACGATTGTTCGCCTGATTGACGGATGGGGCGCGGTCAACGCGGTGGCGGTCGACAGTGACAAGAACATGTATGCCGCCGGTTCGGGGCGTCTCTTCCAGACGCGCAACGGCATTCAGCTGAGCGCAGTCGGTGGTCGGGACTTGTGGCTCGCAAAATACGATTTTGTTGGCAGCGTGCAATGGGCTCGGAACTACGGCGGCACCGGGGATGAAGGGATCGATGCCATGGACGTCACCGGTGATGGCAACATCTTCGTCACGGGTGAATTCGAATCCGGCATCTTCAACATCGCCAGCACCACGCTGTTCCAGCAAGGAAACACTCAAGGCCAGAACGAGGAGACTTTCGTGATTCGCATCGACTCCTCCGTCGGTGACCCGGTCTGGGCCCAGCAGGGCGTGGGGCTCTTCGAACAGATCAACGACAGCTTCCTGGACACCCAGGGACGCTACAACATCGTCGGCACGACCTTTGGCTCGTTGAATTTCCAGGCCATCAACATTGCGTCCCCCAGCTCCTTCGCCGGCTTCCGAGCAGCCTTCAGCCAGTTTGGCGCACCGCTGCTGGGGCAATCCTATATGCAGGAAATGAAGGGAATGGCCACGAGCGGAACGAACAATGTCTATGTGTTTGGCGAGATCTTCAACTCCAACTCGGTCATGTTGGCCGGACAGACCTTGTCATCCCGTGGCCAGGCTGACTCCTTGCTCCTGAAGATCAACGATCAGGGCACGAATCAGTTCGTCCGCCAGATCGGCGGCCAAGGTGACGACAACGCCGCGCGTGGCAACAGCGTCGCCATCGATCCCTCCGGCAACGTCTACCTCGTCGGCTACTCCGACAACAACAACGGCGCCCCGATCCAGTTTGAGAACCTCGCCAGTGTGCCCGACACCCGCAGTTCCGCGTGGCTGGTCAAGGCGCCGAGCGAAGTACAGATCCTGCGGCATCCGACGGACCTGGTGGCCACGAACCTCGATTCGACGTTCTTCCGCGTAC
>JBMYQZ010000320.1:0-6594 GCA_049601855.1 Limisphaerales bacterium
TACGACATGTGCAAAGCCGTGGACAAGGAAATGCAGATCGGGGAGATCAAACTGACGCCCGGAACTCAGGAGGAATTACATCTGGACGCCGATCCGCTGAAGAAATCGCTGAGGCTCCCCGGGAAAAAGGGCATTTGTTTTACGCTTCGCCAAAAAGGCAAAGAAGGCTCATGGGAAGAGAATGTCCCCAGAACGAAAGCGGTGAAGCCATATTGGAATTATTCGTGGGGCATGGAGTTGATCGAGCAGCAACCGGGGGAGATCGCGTTTATGCCGATGGTTTGGGGCGCTTGGGGAGAGGACAAACTTCGACAGAGTTTGAACGATCACATCGTTCCCGAGATCAAGTCGGGCGATGTCCGTTGGGTGCTGGGTTTCAATGAGCCGGACAAGGCTGAACAAGCGAACATGCCCTACACCACGGCATTGAAGTATTGGCCCCTGTTAGAGGCGTTGAATGTCCCACTTTGCAGCCCGGCTTGCGCCAATCCGTTGAGCGATGTTGATGATAGCACGCAGGGTGTTCGAGGAACTTGGATGCGAGATTTCATGCAGGCAGCTGACGAACGTGGTTACCGGATGGATTACATTGGCGTTCATTGGTATGGCGGTCCCAGTCCAACTGCGTTCAAACAGCGCATGATCGATGTCTACAAGACTTACGGTGAGCGGCCATTGCTGATCACAGAGTTTGCACTCGCAGACTGGGGCGCAAAAACTCCGGCAGAAAATCCGATCAAACGAGAGGAGACTCTCGCATTCATGAAGAGCGTGTTGCCTTGGATGGAACGTCAGAATTGGATCGCCGGTTACGCTTGGTTTTCGTTCGAATTTGACAATCCCAATGGAAGCCCATCAGCGCTCTTTGACGGCGATGGAAATCTGACGGCATGCGGCAGGTATTATCAGAGTGTCACCAACGAAAAGCCTGATGGCGAACAGAGTATCACCCTTTAGGAACAAGGTGGGTCCGACTCCTTTCGGAATGACACGCCCAGCCTCGCCATGGCTTGCCGGATCGTCTTTGAACTTACAAAATGTCGATCGTGATGCATCCCACAAACTTCTGTCTGACTCGACGTGACGCCTTGAAACGACTTGGGTTGGCAAGCGGGTCAACCATTCTCACGACCTGGCCGATCAGGGCGGCTGATTCCGGTGACACTGGCAAGCGCCTGCGGTTCGGGATCATCGCCGATGTGCACAAGGACATCATGCATGATGCGGATGAACGCCTGCAGGTCTTCATCGACCACATGAAGAAGGCCGAGGTCGATTTCATTGTCCAGTTGGGTGACTTCTGCGTGCCGAAGGATAACAACCAGGGCTTTCTCGACGTTTGGAATTCGTTTCCGGGTGCGCGCTACCACGTGCTGGGGAACCACGACACGGATGGCGGATTCAAGCGCCAAGACACGGTGGCGTGGTGGAAGATGCCAGCCCGGTATTATTCGTTCGATCGCTCCGGCCTGCACTTCGTCGTGCTCGATGGCAACGATCGGCCAAAGGATCACAAGAGCGGTTACCCGCGATTCATGGCTGACGATCAATTGGAGTGGTTGCGAAAGGACCTGGCGGCGACGGAGCTCCAGACGATGATCTTCGTGCACCAGAGCCTGGAACGCCCGGAGCGCGGAGGGGTGCAGAACGGCGTGGCGGTGAGGGCGATTCTCGAACAGGCCAACGCTGATTCGGGACGACGGAAGGTCGTGGCCTGTTTCTCCGGTCATCACCACCGTGACTACGTTCGTCAGATCAACGACATCGTCTACCCGCAGATCAACAGCGCCTCCTATCACTGGGTTGGCGGCAGCTTCCGCCACGTCCGCTACAGCGCCGAGATCGACAAGAAATATCCCAACATCAAGAACACCGTTCCTTACAAGGAACCCGTCTTCGGCCTCGTGACGATCGATCGCGCGAAAGGGTTTCTGAGCATTGAGGGACGACGGAGTTCGTTTGTGGGGCCGGCTCCATGGGAGATCGGGCGCGATCGGGAATACTGGGACGCGGACACGTTGACCGCCGGAGTATCGAACTGGAAGATGCCGGTGGGGTGAACGTTCAATCGCGCTTCCACGAGAACAACCATTCGAATACACCCGGCTCATCCCGGGAGCGTCCGGCGGCGCTGGCGTGATTGGCACCTTCAAACACCGAGATCTTCACCTTGGTGGACCCCAGCTTCTTGAGGGCTTTTTCCATCGCCGGAATTCCCTGTACCCGAGGCCGGGAATCTTTGTCGCCCACCATCGCCCAGATCGGCAGGTCCACCATGCCATCGATTCTGCTGAGGTCGGGAATGAAGCCCTTGGGAATGATCGCCGCAAAACGGTCGGGGTAATTCATGGCCCACTCCCAGGTGCCTTTGCCGCCCATGCTGTATCCCACGCAATAGATCCGCTTCGTATCAATGTCAGGGTTCTTGCGGATCACATGTTCCAACATTTTTTCGAGCGAGTCAGGATGCCATTCGCCTCCGCTTTGAGGTTCCAGGACCATGGCCTCAAACTCTTGATTCTCCGGTTTGAGCAATTGTCTGATCGCCCCCTGCCACTTCTTCTGTTCAATGTCCCGCCTACCACCGCCAGAGCCGTGCAAGGTCACGACGACTGGCAGTTTCTCCCGAGAGGTCTTGATCGGGCGATAGAGCAAAACCTTGGACTTCAGTCGCTCAAATCCGGACACCAATTCCTCGGGGATTTCCACGACCGTGACGCGGTAGTTGCCCTGTTGCACCGACTGTTTACGAAGCCCTTTCCTTTTACCTTTCCCTTTCTGGGCTTCGGCGGGGGAGGCGAGGAGAACGAGGGCGGCGATCAACAGGAGATTGAAAAAGTTCATGGGGATTTCTGGGATGGGAGTTCGGAATCACTAGCGGGAAGCAGTGCCATTGGATAGTCCAGGTCGAACCTGCTGGAAGTACCGTTCATGAATTTTTCGAGCGCGGGGTTGTAGGTGTAGATCCTGATCTTGTTCGCCTTCGGTTGAAAGACCATGTAGCGCAGCCATGATTCTCCCCCGTTGTTCAGGTGCTGATAGTCGCTCAAGACCTGGTGGACCGGATTGCCATGATCTCCGGCGGAGGTAAGAACCGCCTCACCACTGATGTGGCCGCACAGGACCATAAAGATGTTCCGGTGCTTCCTGACGAACTTCTGCCACATCTGCTCGCCGTGGTTTCCTTTGAGTTTCACTCTCTTGGTGATTCTCGTCTTGTTCTTCTTCAGGTAGGCGTGCGTCAGGACAATGACACGGTGGTCAGGATGTTCGGCCACGGTTGTGTTCGCCCAATCCAGAACTTCGTCGCGAGGGTGGCACTCCAGAGCGACAATAAGAAACTTCATCCCTGCGGCCTCGAAGTGATACCAGGAATTGTCATGGCGATCCGGAGGGAAGGTGCCGCCAAACTCGCTCCGATTGGCAAAGTGTTCCCGCGGAAAGTATTGATTGAATTTGGTTGTCCGATTGACGGCGATGTTGCCTCCATACTTGTTGTCCGCCTTCTCAAAGCCCATGTCATGGTTTCCCAAGCACATGCAATAAGGCACTTTTCCATCCAGTATCGACATGGCCTTCTTCGCGATGGCCCATTCCTCGTGGGCGTCAGCCTGCACGATATCTCCTTCGTGGACGAGAAAGGCGATGTTGAGTCGCTTCCGATTGTCACGCACCCAGCGGGTCTGCTCCAAAAAGTAACGGCGCAGATCTCCGTTGCCCCACTTGGCGGAGAGCTTGAGCCGGGTGTCGCAGTAGAACTGGGTGTCCGGCAAAACCGCGATGGTGAACGACTTTCCTGTATCAGGACTCTGCGAATCCGAAGACAACGGCTCCGCCCCAAACAGATGGAAAAGCGACGCTACGAGAAGGAGAGAGATCAATCTGGTATTCATCGAAAACGGTTTTCAAAACCTATCGGCGTGTCGTCACTGAGTCAAAGATCCGTGTCATCCGAGCAATCCGCGGTTTCTTCCCTTGCCCCCATTTGTCCTGAGCTTGTAGAAGGGATTCCTTTGCCTCATCTGAGTCTCGGTTCCGCGCCTTCAGCGTTTCCGTGGTTGAAACTCAGATTCTCCGTTACCTATTGCTTGCACGCGACGTTTCCAGTTGCCAATACACCGAAATCGAAATCATCTAGCGATCCCCATGACCAAGAGATTTACAATTTTCCTGCTTTTTCTCGCCATTGGGCTGGTCCCGTCGTCGGCTGCCTCCAAGAAAAAGGAAGCCCGCAAGGCTCGCAAAGCGCAGATGGAAGCGGCGAAATTGCAAACCCCAACGAAGCGGATGGGGCCATTGCCGCCGATCGGCAATGCGCCGCTTCCAAAGGTGAATACCCAGCTTCGTTTGAGCACGAGAAAGCTGGCCGCGGCAGCCGCGGAGGTTGACCGGCATGTCCTCGCGGGATTGACGAAGGCGAAGCAGGAACCGAATTCCCCAGCCAGCGATGAAGTGTTCGTGCGGCGGATCTATCTCGATGCTGCGGGGCGAATTCCGACTTCGGAGGAAGCCGAACAGTTTCTGAACGACAAGCGTTCGGACAAGCGGGCGCGGCTGATTGATGAGCTCTTGCTTTCCGCTGGCTACCGTTCGCATCAGTTCAATTGGTTTGCCGACATGTTGCGTTTCAAATCGGGCATCAAGCGGGCCAACTTCGGTCTCTACCAGCGCTGGTTGAAAGATGGGATTCTGACCAATCGAGGTTGGGAGCAGACGGTTTTCGGACTCCTCACGGCAGAAGGCAGTCTCGCGACCACCGGTGCGTCCGGCTACCTGCTGCGGGATACGGGGATGCCCTTGGACAGTCTGTCGAACACGCTCACGCTTTTCCTTGGCGCGAATGTCAGTTGCGCCCAGTGCCACGATCATCCGTTGGCCGACTGGACCCAGCGCGAGTTTTACGAAATGGCGGCCTTCTTCGGCGCGGCCGATGTGAGTTCCCGCGATCCGCGCAAGGTGGGCAACAAGATCAAGGATCAACACCTCTCCAAACAGGACGTCATCCACGCCGTGGCGCAAAACCTGTATCGGGTGAAGACGGGCGATAAGAACCTGCTGAAGTTTCCGGAGGACTACGCCTATGACGACGCCAAGCCCGGCTCCAAGGTCGATCCCAAGCTGGTGGCGTGGGAGGAAGGTGAGCGCAAGGGTGACGCGTATGACGTCGATCTCGGCAGGCCGAAGAACTATCGGGACAGCTTCGCGAAATGGATGACCCATTCGGAGAATCCGCGCTTCGCGGCCAACATCGCGAACCGTCTCTGGCAACGGATGTTCGGCATCGCAGTGAAGGAACCGATCGAGGATCTGGATGATTTGGATACTGCATCCAATCCCGGGTTGCTCCGGCATCTGGCGAGCGTAGTGGTGTCACAGCAGTTTGATCTGCGCGAATTCCAACGCATTGTCTTCAACACAAGGGCTTATCAAGCCGTAGCCAGCAGCACGCCGGCCATTGGGGACATTGATGACTACCTGTTTCCGGGACCGGTCCTGCGTCGCATGACCGCCGAGCAGGCATGGGACTCGATTCTCACCCTGGGCTTTGGCGCGGTGATCGATGGCTACCAGACCGACTTTTCTCACCAGACCACCCGCTTCGCATTCGACTACGACAACTCCAGCGAAGCTGCCGTCCGGCAACGCACCATGGCACTGAAGCAGGCCGGTTACCTGAATGGATCGAAAAAGCGGCTTGGCGAAAACGACCTCGTGGACAAACGCCGTGTCCCGCAACGATTTGGCAGGAGCTACGTGCTCCGCGCCTCCGAACTTCCGCAACCCGCGCGCGAAGATCATTTCCTGCGCATGTTCGGTCAGTCGTCGCGCGACCTGGCCGACGACGGCAGCCGCGAAGGCAACATCCCGCAGACCCTGATGTTGATGAATGGTGATTTCCAAACCCTGCTCACCGGAGACGATTCCCGATTGATGCGTGAGGCCTCACAAACCCGCAACAAGAACACAGTGGTCGAGGTCCTGTATCAGGCCTTTTTCAGTCGAGCCCCGACCAGTTCCGAGACTCAAACGATCAAACGCGCCATGGCCAAGGGCACCACGCGTGAGGAACTCGCCTGGACCCTTTTCAACACCCCAGAGTTTTTGTTTATCCAATGAACAACCGTAGAAAGTTTTTGGAACAATGCGCCTTCTCGGCCTTCGGAGTCACCGTCCTCTCCGGATGTGGCGAATCAAAGAAGGTCGATTCCGTCGCCGACGCGACATCGGAATCGGCTGAATCGCCCGCGACAGCCAAGGACGGCTTTGGCAGCGCCAAGCGAGTCATCTTCATCAATGTCAAAGGCGGCATGAGCCACATCGATACCTTTGACCCAAAGAAAAGGAACGGACCTGGAGACATCATCTCCTCCAAAGCGGACTTCCAGGTCACCAACTACCTGGAAAAGACCGCCGAGGTTGCTGATCAGATTTCACTCATCCGCAGCATGACGGCGAAGGTCGGCGTCCATGGTCCCGCGCAATATTTCATGCGCACCGCTTTTACCGAACGCAACACGATCAAGCATCCGAACCTCGGTGCCTGGGCACAGCACTTCCTGGGACCCAGCCATGACACCTTGCCCAGTTCCGCCT
>JBMYQZ010000321.1:0-3734 GCA_049601855.1 Limisphaerales bacterium
ATCTACTTCAAGGTCCCGAAGCCAGCCAAGGGGGGCGGATCCCTGTGGGACTTTGCAGCTACCGCCTGCGTGTTGGAAGAATGGGGAACGCCCGCCTCGGACGTGTTCGGTCGCCCTCTGGATCTGAACCGCGCCGGCAGCACCTTCATGAACGAACGCGGCGTTATCTATGCCTCCGACAATGAGCTGCGAGAAGCTGTGCAACAGATCTATCGGCAGTATGTCGGCTGAAGGCTTGTCTGTTGAAGGGGCAACTTTTAGCGTTCCCCAATGTCTTCAACGCCTCGTCGATTCATTCAACGATATGGGCGTTGGCTGTTGGTTCTGGGTTCGACCTTGTTGGGAGTGTTGGGAGTGGAACTGGCGGTGCGCTTGCTCGGGTTGGTGCCGCCGCTCGGGGCCATCTGGGTCGATGACGGGGATTCCTTCTATCAGCGTTCCCACCAACGCCGTTCTGAATTACGAGATCAAGCCGAACTTCACCCGAATGACCCAACGGGGCAAGGCGACTTCCAATTCACACGGAATGCGGGATTTGCCGAGAGCGGTCGATAAACCGGAAGGCATGCGGCGCATCTTGATACTCGGTGACTCCGTCGTCGAAGGCATCAACTACGTCGATGACGAGAACACGCTCAGCCGCCATCTGGAACGGCTCTATCCGGACGGCAAGACGGAAGTCCTGAACTTCGGCACCTCCGGCTATTGCACCCTCGCCGAGATCATGTTGCTGCGAGACAAGGGTCTTGCCTTTCAACCGGACGTGGTCGTGTTGGTCTTTGTTGAGAACGACTACAACAACTTCAATCCCGAGCATACGGTTGCGGGCGGTCTCCATCATCGGCCGGCCTGGTCCAAGCAACTCTTTGTCAGTTCTCATCTGTTCCGCCAACTCTGTCTGCGCGCCAATTGGTTTCACTTTGCCGACGAGACAGATCCGCATCGTTGGAACCGCCAGGCGATTGGCCGTAACAACGTGGTCGATGGGCTCGCTCTCCTGCGCGAGTTGGCCAACCAGCACAACTTCCAAGTGCAAATCGTCGCCTGGCCCGTCTTCGAGGACGACCGCATCGGACATCCCTACGCCGGAAATCGCCCGTTGATCATCGAACGACTCGCGGCGATGAACGGGCTTCCCTTCACCCGGATCGATGATGATTTCCGTCAGACGTGGAGCCAACTTCCCAACCGTCGCAATCCGCGCGAGCAGTTCACCGTTCGTGGCGATGGCATGCACCCGAACAACGAGGGAGCCGCCTTGGCGGCGCGCTTCATGAAGGACATTCTGGATGGCTCAACCAAAGCGCTGCCGTACGAAACCGGATCGCCCGATCCCGAGGCGATTCGTCTGGCCTCGACCCGCGCCGGCGAAATGCCGTTCAACGCCAAGTCGATCGAAGGACGCAAGTTTCAGTCCCTCATGTTTCGCGACCGCGTCGAGGAGGCTCATGAATTCCTGCTGAAGATCCTGGCCAACGATCCGGCCGATCCATGGGCGAATTACTGCCTCGGCTGGAGCATTTTCAACGGCCCGCAACCGACCAATGCGCTGCCGTTTCTGCAAAACGCCGTGGAACTTCTTCCCGACGAACCGGGCGCGCGCACCCAGTTGGCCTTCGTGCTCAACGCCATGAATCGTTCGCCGGAAGCCGTGAGCATCCTCGAAGATGGACTGAAACGAACGGACCAGAACGCTCCTTTCCATATCGCCATGGGAGCCATCGCGATCACCAATGGCAATCAGGAACTGGCCCGCCGTCATCTCGACGCTGCTGGCGAGACTTCACCAGACAATCACGAGGTAGCTTATTTTCGTGAGCAGCTGAATTCCCTCGCTTCGGATCGCTAAGTTGAGCGCGATTTCGACCGCTGCCACCGTGCTCGGCCACCAGAGCTTGCTCCTTGACTGATCGGGGCCAACGGTTGCATCGGTCAGGAGTGCTGCGCAGGTCAATCCCCACGCCATCGTGGGCCTCGGCCCTTCGAATGGTATCGTTCCTTGCGGTCACGTGGTCCGAAATCGGGTAGCCTGATCGTCAGACGAACGATACTGCGAAGGAAACTCTCAGATGGACGAAGAGGAGAATCGAATCTCAGGAAAGAACCGCAAGCTCTTGCTCGTGCTTCTGGTGGTGGGCTTCGCCGGGTTGATCGTTGACCAACAACTGCGACACCTCGTACCGCTGGTCTCGCAGGAACTGCATCTGCGCACCAATTGGTTGGATAAGGCAAACGAATCGCTCGGTGGATGTTGGAGAGCTGGAATGACGGGGTTGGAGTGACCAAACGGTGAGTTGATCCATAGTTAAGGCTTAGTCCCATCGGCGATGGTGGATCGATTTCACGGGCGGTGTGGGCTTGCTTTCATGGCTCCGATTCCGGAGGCTGTTGCCACCCCATGCGATCAGTCCTGGTCATAGACGATGGCAAGATGATTCGTACCCAGCTTGCCTTGACGCTCAAGCAGGCGGGCTGGGACGTCATTGAAGCGGAAGATGGCTTGGAGGGCATCGAGAAGGCATTGGAACACAAACCCTCGGCGGTGATCTGCGATCTGCTGATGCCTCGTTGCAACGGGTTTCAGGTGTGCCGCAAATTGCGCGAGCATTCGGATGCCCTACCGGGACTGAAGCTCATCGTGCTTTCCGGGCAGGCCTATGATGTGGATCGCTTCAATGCCCTCGAGTCCGGCGCCGACGAGTACATGATAAAGCCGGTGGATGTGGGCCGGTTACTCAAACTTCTGGAAACGCCACACGGTGCGGACAAGGCCGAAGCGCCCCCGGCCACAGTCCCTTCTGAACCGAGCCGGGCGGAGGTGTCTGCCGAGGAAAACTTCGTCCGTTTCTGGGGCGTGCGCGGATCCATCCCGACGCCGGGTCCGAACACCGTTCATTATGGTGGCAACACTTCCTGCGTGGAACTGCGGCTGGCGGGGCAACTGGTGATCTTGGATGCGGGATCCGGTCTCCGGGAACTGGGCGATGGGTTGATGCGGGAATTCCCGGGCAAGTCACTGGACCTGACCTTGTTGCTCACTCACTCGCATTGGGATCACATTCAGGGATTCCCATTTTTCATTCCGGCCTATCTGCCACATAATCGCCTGCGCATCCGCGGGTTCGAAGGCGCGTGCCAAGGATTGGAAAGCACTTTCGCCATGCAGATGGAGGCCACGTATTTTCCCGTCGGTCTCGGGCAGATGCCGGGCAACATTACTTTCGATGAGCAGGATGATCTGGAGTTCGAGATCGGCCCGCTCAAGTGCCGGTCCACCTTCACGAATCATCCAGGCGTGACCATGACCTACCGCTTGGAGGCCAACGGCAAATCGGTGGTCTACGCGCCGGATCATGAATCGTTCACCCGCATGCGGCTGCACTCCAACAACGCCCCTGAGGACGAAGGGCGGGCGGCGGAATATGCCGCGGCGGAAGATGCTCGCCTGAAAGACTTCATCCAAGGCGCGGATGTCTTGATCACCGACTCGCAATATACGGAGGAAGAATACTCCGCCAAGGTCGGCTGGGGACACAGCTGCTTTGAGGATGCTGTCCGACTGGCGATCGACAGCGGCGTCAAGCGACTCTACCTGTTCCACCATGATCCCCGGCGGTCGGATGAGGATCTGTCGCGAATCATCGGCGAAGCCCGTGAATTGGTCGACGCTGCCGGTTCCTCGCTGATGGTCGAAGCCGCCCGGGAGGGTTGTCAGGTCGAACTTGGTTGATCAC
>JBMYQZ010000321.1:3744-6577 GCA_049601855.1 Limisphaerales bacterium
ACTTCACGCAAGTGCACGATTCGGAGCAGCGCTTGAGCCCAAAGACCTCGGTGGCATTCATGGGTTTTGGGCAACCCTTGTTGGGAAACATGAACAGCTCCATGAACTCCTGATGTTCCCCCGCCAGGCAGCGGTTGTGCCGTTCGGAGAACCAGGGTGACTGCAGAACCATGTCGCGCATTTCACGGACGGAGTGATCGCGAATATTGCCGAGCGTGAACTGAAGAAAGTTGCAGGTGAACAGTTCGCCATCCGCCGTCAGGCTCAGAAACTCTGTGCCGGCCGGGCAGCATTCCCCGTCTTCCAGATACAGATCCCGGTGAAGGATCTTCTGCCCATTCGGAAGCAAGGCGCTTTCATCATACAGCCGCCGCGTGTAGAGCGTGTCTTCCTCCGTCAGCAACACCTCCTGATTTCCCTCCCAATTCCCCACCGGCTCCGCGATCTGCAGATGCAGCCGCACCTGCTCCTGCTTCGCCACCTCGTAGACCTTTTCAAAACTCGGCGTGTGGAGGGACTGATGCGTAATGACCGTCGACAAACCCACCAGCATCCCGGAATCACGCACGTCTCCGATCGCTTTGATCACCCGGTCATAGCATCCCTCCCGTCGCCCTTGGTCGTGCTCCTCCGGAATTCCCGAATCGAGGCTGAACGTAATCTTGTCCACCTGTAGATCCTTCAACTCCTGAATGATCTTCCGATCCATCTCCCATCCATTGCTGATCACATTCAGATACGTCTCCTCCGGATGCAGATGCGGAATGATCTCTCGTAGTCGTGGCATGTCCGTGATCGCCTCGCCTCCCTGCAGCACGTAGTGGAACACCCCCATCCCATAAAACTCCTCCAACGCCGGCTTCAGCAGTTCCATGTCAATCGCCTCCACCTTGTTGATGAAAGGGAAGGCGTAGCAATGCGGGCAATTCAGATTGCAGCGAAAGGTCGTATCCAGCGCGACCGTCCTCAATTGACCCGGCTGGTGCCGTTTTTGCCGCTGATGGAGATTGGGTTTCTCAGAATACATGATTCCAGATACCAAGTGTCCGTTGGTCAAAGCTCGACCGCTGCCCCTATCTGGGCGTCCTTACGAACGATTTTGCGATAGGGGTGTCAGAATCGGCCCATTGACAGGTAGAACAGGTAATGAGGGTGACTTGACCAAACTCCGAATCAGCCGGGATTCAAGTGATCGATTGGAAGCGTCGGATTCTGACATATCGGTCCGGCCCCAACCCCGAGTCGGTTTCACCTTCTCCGGCTTTTTGCCGACTGCTAGCGTTCGGTTCATGACTCGACACTCATTCATCTGCGCAATCTTCGGAGCGGCGGCGGTTGCCGTGGTTGAGGCGGGAGAGACAAACTCGGGTCCGATCACGATTCATGACGATGGCCGCATTGCGTTGCGCGTTGGTGCTCCCGAGTTGGTCATGAACGGCGTGCAGCCGTTCCTGCACAGCGCCGGGAACGGAGTTTTGCTGGTGCAGGCACAAACGCATTTGAAACCCCTTGGCAGACGGCGGCGCATCACCCACTTCCCGTGGCGATTTGCCAACTACGTCTCCCGCGACTTCGGTGCCAGTTGGGAGAAGTTGGTCATTCGTCCGAGTGAGGATCCTCCGTTCCTCGAGGGAGGCAGTTTCCAACGTGATGGCAAGCAACTGATGCTCGACACCTACATCACGCCCACTGGCAAACCGGATGAAGGTGAGGGAGATCTATGGATCAGTCGTGATCAGTGGCGCTCCTTCGAAGAACCCGTGCCGATACGTTTTCACATTCCGGGCGTGGATTTCGATGCGACCGCGGACGATGGTGGGCATTCGCATCGTGCCATCCGCCTGCATCGCTCGATGATTGAGTTGCCGGGCGGCGACCTGTTGGCCACCGCTTACGGAGCCTTCAAGGCCGATCGCATTCCGAGTGCGTATCAGAAGAAGATGATGAAGCTACGGTCCCTGCTTTTCCGTTCCGGAGACGGTGGGAAATCCTGGAAGCTCATCTCCACCATCGCGGTTGGCGACGTCGGCAGCGAAGGCTTTAACGAGCCCGTGATCTGCCGCCTTTCACATGGCCCGCATGTCGGCCGACTACTCTGCCGGATGCGTACGGGTCGCGACCTGCACCAGGCTGTTTCCGATGACGAAGGCTCCACCTGGTCGAAACCGCAGCCGGTCGCCTTCAACGGCATCGACATCCACGACACCGAACGCTGGAAGAAGTACCTACCCCTGACCGACAAGTGGGTCCGCAGCTACCCAGTGGCGAAAGGCGCCGTGGTCGACCCCGACCTCATCGAGCTCAAGAACGGCATCCTCGCCTGCGCCATCGGTGGGCGCATACCGGAGAAAGCCTGTTTTCGAGATCCCACCTGCCCCCGCAATGGCAACTACCTGGCCTTCAGCTACGACGGCGGAAAAACCTGGGGCCACGTCATCCAATTGACTTCCGGAGTCTGGACCACCCACTATATGAGCATACGTGAAATCCGACCGAACCAACTTTACGTCACCTATGACCTCGGCTTCTGGGGCCGCCCGGACAATCAAGTCATGGGCTGCACCGTAGGCGTCACCACCACAGACTGAATTCGATATACGGCAGTCGGAACTGGGAGAACCCTTGAGAAGAGCCCTCCATTGCTGTGTGTCAGTGGGAGAAGCATTTCTGCGAATTCTTAGACTATCGGTCCGGCCCCAAAGTCTCTTGGCTCAGCAATGCTTCGATCACGGGTGCCATGGTCGGCTTGAGGAATCTCGAACCGGCGTCGTTGAGGTGTTGTCCGTCTCGATAGATACGCACTGAGCCGGAATGATAAGTCACTTCCCCTCTT
>JBMYQZ010000322.1:0-6572 GCA_049601855.1 Limisphaerales bacterium
AATTTCATCTATTCTATGCTCAATAAGATTTTCCATTTTCCATTGAGCTGTGCATTTACATATTTTGAATGTAAAATTTTCCAATACAGTATTGCCCTCTTTAGTCTGGGTGACCTCGGGATGGAACTGCAACCCAAAGATCTTCCGCTTTCGATGTTCGATGGCGGCGAAGGCGGAATTCTCCGTGGTGGCAATTGCTTTGAACTGCCGCGGAAGCTTGGTGAGCTTGTCGCTGTGGGAGTTCCATACCTGAATCTTGCCGGGCAATCCGGCGAAAAGGGCGCTCTTGCGATCGGTTACGTTCAGCGTCCCTTTGCCGTATTCGCGTTTGTCGCTCTTTTCCACGCGACCGCCCAGAAACTGCGCCAGCAATTGCACACCGAAGCAAATGCCGATCATGGGCACATCCAGCTCAAAGATCTTTTTATCCGGCAACGGCGCCTTCTTGTCGAAGACGCTACAAGGACCGCCGCTGAGAATAATTCCAGAGGGATTGAGCGCCTTGACCTTCGCCGCCTTGGTGTTGTAGGGGAGGATCGTCGAAAACACATTGCACTCACGAACCCGACGGGCGATGACCTGCGTGTATTGCGAGCCGAAATCAAGAATGACGATTTGTTCGCTCATGGAAAAGAAGAGTGTGTGCTGATCGCCAAGATCGTTTGCGAGAACAAAATGGTCGAGTTATCCGCACGCTGAGATCGGCAGTCAGTAATCGGTCATCGGTGGACAGTAATCACGGCTCGCGAGATCGCGAAACCAATTGCGGAAAACTGCCTGAAGAAAGCCTACGGGGGAGGGATGGTGCTCACGACAGGACTTGAACCTGTACGGGTTACCCCACTACCACCTCAAGGTAGCGCGTCTGCCAATTCCGCCACGTGAGCAACGGGAGGCACATGAGACGCGTTTCGTGGTTTTGATTCAAGCGTTTTTCGTCGCGAGTGCGCAATTTTCCGTAGAAGGAAGAACTGTCAAAACCAAACAAAAGCGTGGATTTTTGAGAGGCTGTTTGGATAATCCCACACCCCATGGCGGAAAAGAAGGCCTCGGACATCATTGGTAATATTCGGATCAACTACGATCGCGCATTGCAGGCGATTCGTCGTGACAACTTTGACTATGCCATTGAGCTCCTGAACGACCTTCTCAAGAAAGAGCCTTCCAATATCGACGTCCGCTTCGCTCTCCGCGAGGCCGCGCTGAAAAAGTCGGAAAAAAAAGGCGGCTTCTTCAACAAGATGTTGAGCACCGCCGGGGGCGGGCATCACCTGGCAAAGGCCCAATTGGCCCTGAAGAACGACCCGAACGAAGCACTGGCGGAAGCCGAACAGATGCTCGTGGCCGATCCCAAGAATGTTTCCGCCTTGAAGATCAGCGCTGATGCGGCGATCGCGTGCGGTTACACTCAGACTTGCCTGCGCTCGCTGACGATGATCCACAAGATCGCGCCGGAGGACATCCAGGCAAACACGAAACTCGCGAATCTCTACTGCGATCTCGGCGAGCCCGAAAAGGCCGAAAGCGTTTACGGAGTACTCTGCAAGCATCATCCGAACGACCAGGACCTGCAGATGGCCGCCAAGAACATCTCGGCGCGCCGGACCTTGACCAGAGGTGGCTACGAGGAAGGGAAGGAAGGCACGTTCCGTAAAGCCATCAAGAACGAAGGAGAAGCCAAGTTGCTCGAGCAGGAGCAGCGAATGCACAAGGACGAGGAGACGATCAGTGCGCTGCTGGAGGAATACGAACGCCGCTTCGAGACACAGCCCAATAACATCAAACTGGTCAGAGACATCGCCGAACTCTACTCGCAGCAGAAGAAGTATTACCGCGCCCTCGAGTACTACAATCACCTGCAGGAAATCCCGAATGCCCTCGACTCAGCCATCGAGAAGGACATCGCTGCGGTCACAGTCAAGCGATACAACCAAGTCATCGACGAACTCGATCCGACCGCCGACGACTACGAGCAGCAAAAGGCGGACTACGAGACGTTGAAGATCGAGTTCGAGTTCGACAACCTCGTCCAAAGGGTGAGGAAGTACCCGACGGACATGGACGCCCGCTTCGAGCTCGGGGTGGCCCATTTCAAGCGCAAGGACTACGCCGCGACCATCAAGGAGATGCAGCATGTCCAGAAATTCCCCCGGTTGCAGCGGAAAGCGGTGCTCTACCTATCCCGAGCCTTTGCCGCCCGCAACATGACGGATCTGGCGATCAACGCGCTGCAGAAATACGTCGAGGCCAAGACGGACATGGATGAAGATCAGAAGGAGCTGATCTACACGTTGGCAACGATCTATGAAACAGCCGATCGCAAGCCAGAGGCCATCGAACATTACAAGGCGATTTACGCGGTGGACATCGCCTTCCGCGATGTGGAAAAGAAGATCGAAGATCACTACCGCGGCTGAGTTTATCGCTCTGCGCGATTAGCCGATCGGGATCTTCAATGCCAGTGTCGGCTTAACATGTGCGATATTGGGTAGATGAAAAAAGCACACATTTCACACCTCCCCCTCGTCTTCGCCACGGTTTCTTGCCTTCTCTGTTCTGCGATCGCGGCGGACAACAAATTCCCTCCAGCCATGAACGGCAGCTGGAGTGGCGATGCCAAAATCATCGTCACTTGGTGTAAGCAGGAGAAACTCCCGCTACAACTCACGATTCGAAACGACGGCACGGTCTCCGGCAGAATCGGCGACGCGGTATTGAAGGACGGCAAGCTGGCTCGCAACCGCGGTTGGATCAGGCGCAAGCTGAACATCAAGACCGACTATATCATTACCGGCCGAATGGTCGGTGAAGTCGTGGCGGCCGAGAAGATCGCGCGAAATTCAGTATCCATGCCCATCAATTTCCAGAACGGCCAAATTACCGGCGGTTTGCATACGAATGGCTCAAAAGCTGGAGGCAAGAGTGCCATGAAACTTTCTGCCAGCGACCTGAAGCTGGAGCGCCCCAAGAAGACAAAGCCTTGAATGCAAGAAATTCTTCGCATCACTGATCATCGACCTTGGCCACTGCCGGCCGGTCCTTGGATCATGCGAATGACGTGGGAGCATCTGGCATTCCTTCATTGGCGAGTGCCAAGAGCAACGATTACCCCATACCTGCCAGATGGTCTGAAACTCGACACCTTCAAGGGATCAGCTTGGATCGGTATCGTTCCTTTCCTCATGAGCAACGTTCGCGCTCGCGGTCTGTCAGGCATCCCAACCACCAGCGAATTTCTCGAACTCAATCTCCGGACCTACGTCACCCGCGATGGCAAACCGGGAGTCTGGTTCTTTTCGCTGGATGCCGCTTCCTGGCTCTGTGTGCGAGCGGCTCGGATCGGGTTTCAGTTGCCTTATTTCGATGCCGACATGGATGCCTCATTCCGGGACGATGTAGCCTATCGCAGTCGACGCACTCATCGGGATGCACCACCTGCCCGATTCCGCGTTCGATACCGACCCGCCGGACCGGTATTCCAAAGTTCTTCTGGCTCACTTGAGCACTGGCTGACGGAACGATATTGCCTCTACTCCGCTGACCGGTGCGGCCGGGTTTACCGAGGTGAAATACACCATCGCCCATGGCCATTGCAGGCCTGTGAGGCGACCGTGGAAGAGAACACCATGGGCACGCTGATCGGACACGAATTCGACCGTCCGCCGGAAAGTGTTCTGTATGCTCGGACACTCCAGGTGCCGGCGTGGCCAATCCGCCGTATTTTCTAAGAACCACGGTCCGGCCCGGTCTTAATCAGGATGACCCGACAAATGCTCTTCGTCCTTTTGCTGGTTTCGGCATCGTGCCACGCCGCCGACGGCATTGTCTTGTTGGCCGATAAATCGCCTGTCTCTGTGAAGATCAATCACGCCCGGCTGATCTCACGGGAAAATGACAATTCCCGCTTTCAGCTTACCCTCGATCGCACCAAGCCCTTTCCCCACGACTATGGAAAGATGGCTTTGGTGATCGGCAAATCCACCATTCTCTTCACCTCAGGTGGTTATCACTCACCAACGAACCACACCGTCGGCGCGGTGATCCCCGATGAAGCGCTAGCCGATGCCGTCGCGAAGCACGTTAAGGTCAAAGCGGTCAAGCGGAGTCATCCCGGTCATCAATTGGTGGTCCGCTTTAATCCAACCGCTTCCGCTTTCAAGGCCGGCAAGGATGGCATCTCCAGAACGTGGGGACCAAGGACTTCACGTTTCTGCAAGCCGGACGCCAGCGCGGACATCGGGACAATCAGTTTGCCTTCAGTTGTGAATTTTCGGGGAAGATGTTGCCGGATGTTGGCAATCCGATGAACTTTGGCGGCCCCGCAAGTTTGAAGACGATCGCCCCGGGCAAGAGCCACGTGATCAAGGTGGACGTGAGCAAGTGATTCAAGTTCTCCCTTCCGGGCACTTATTCGCTTCGGGGAAGCTACTATCTGGAGATCTTGGACCCCGTCTCCGGACGCACCGCATGGGAGGATATCGTCGCGGATGAATTCGCGGTGTGGATCGTCGAGTAGCGGGCTTTTCCTATAGCGACGCATCTGGAACACTCCGGCATGCAGTTGATCCTACGCCTCACGCTTTTGTTGTGCCTCGCGATGGTTTCCACCGAAGCGAAGCCACCAAACATACTCTTCATCCTCGCCGATGACATGGGCTACGGCGACACGGGATTCATGGGCAGCAAGCATCTCAAGACACCGCATCTCGATGCCTTGGCGAGGTCCGGTGTCATCTGCAGCCAGGGCTACGTTTGCAGTCCGGTTTGTTCCCCCTCCCGGGCCGGCCTGATAACCGGACGCGACCCGCGACGCTTTGGATACGAGGAGAACATGAACAAGGCGGCGCCATTCTATGACACGCGGCCGGAGTTGCTGGGTCTTGCGCCGGGTGAACACACTTTGGGCGACCACCTTCGGGCCGCGGGATATGCGACCGCTTTGATCGGCAAATGGCACCTTGGAACCACGGAAGATTTTCACCCGCTTGAACGCGGGTTCGATTACTTCTGTGGGATGCTGACCGGTGGGCATAGCTATTTTCCAGATGCGAAGAAGAACAAACTCGAACGCAATCGCGAGCCGTTGTCCAAGTTTTCCAATCCGTATCTGACGGACTTTTTCACGGACGAGGCGATGAGTTGGTTGGACCGGCAAGAGAGCAAGCCGTGGTTCCTCTTCGCCAGTTACAACGCTCCGCATGGCCCGATGCAGGCAACGGAGGCGGATCTTGAGTTGTTCGGCCATATCTCCGACAAGCGCCGTCGCACCTATGCCGCGATGATGTTCGCGTTGGATCGGGGAGTCGGGCGCCTACGCGACTGGCTGAAGAAAAACGGGCAATTGGAAAACACCTTGATCGTGTTCTTCTCCGACAATGGCGGCGCAACGAACAACGGAAGTTGGAACGGCAAGTTGTCCGGCGCCAAAGGGAATCTGCGGGAAGGTGGCGTGCGCGTGCCGATGTTCTGGAGTTGGCCCGGCACCCTTCCATCGGGCAAGCCCTACGATAGCCCCGCATCCAGCCTTGATCTCTTGCCGACATTTCTCGCGGCAGCGGGCGCGAAACCTTTGCCTCTGCGCGACCCCATGCCGCATGAAGACAAACGCAATTTCAATCGCGGCGTGCAACGTTTCGGTGCCTACGATGGCATCAATCTCCTACCCCACTTGAAGGGCGACCTGCCGCCCAAGGAACGCACCTTGTTCTGGCGTCTCCAGGGACAGGCAGCAGTTCTCGATGGTGACGATAAACTGATCCGCCTCTCTCACCGTCCACCTCAATTATTCCGGCCCAAGACCGACTTGGGTGAAACCACTGACCTGAGCCCATCCGAACAGGGTCGCTACGAGTCCTTGTTCCGATTGCTGGGCGAATGGGAAGCATCGCTGCCCACCGTCCCACTGTGGGGATCCTCACCTTATTGGATCAGCCAAAGCGCCCAGCACTACGACAACATGCCGGCCCGCCCGGAAAATGACTAACGCTCAATGACCTTCAGCCATCCCTCGATGGTGAAGTCGTCCAAACCGATCTCCTCAGGGCGAAGCACAGCGAGGGTTTCACGGGGCAGGGGATTGATGCCGAGATCGATGATCGTCGCCCCGCGTTGATGCAAATCCGTTCCGTAGAGACGCTCGAGGCGAATTCCATTGGCATCGCAATATTGACCGCCGTTCAGCGTCGGTAACGCGGCGATGTCCTGTTGGTTCAGACCGGGAATATCCAAATGTTTCTCGATCCAGTGGATCGCATCTCGGTGGGCAAAGAATGGTCGATGCCCACCGTCCTTCTCGTACCAAGTCTGCACGCGATCGCTGTTCAGCGCAGCCACCGCCTTGTCCATTCCCGTCCACCCCGACCGATCACCCTCTCGATCAATCACCACGTCGGCATCACCGTTCATAATCAACGTCGCGCAATTGGGATCACCCAAGGCCAGGAAATCCGACCACGAAATCATCTCCCGCATCCGTTGATTGGGCGCCTTGGTACAGTATTTCGTACGGATGCCGATATTCTCCAACGTCCAGCCGCAGATCAGGGCCAGCTTGATGCGCGGGTCCACGGCAG
>JBMYQZ010000323.1:0-6566 GCA_049601855.1 Limisphaerales bacterium
TTCACGTCCCAGCGGCGTGTCTTGAGGCAGAACGATTCATGACAGCAAGCCGCGGATTTCTTCCCAAGCGGGATCCTCGAGCGCAGTGGGCGCCTCGAGTTCCGGGTCCTTTTGTCGATCAACGCTCCAGCGATAATACTTCGTCTGCCATTCCTTGTCGGCGGCCATGATGAGCTGGGCGTAGATGTTGGCCATCTCTCCGATGTTGCGAGGTGGGGACGCGAAGCGACGGAAGACCTGCTCGTTAATCTTGGCGCGCCTGTTGGCATCGTCACGGATGTCGCGGATGAGCTTGATGCCATCGGGGCGCATCTTGCCGGGCGCCATATTTTCAAATTGATACCACATGCCAAAGACGCGGTGGTCCGGCTTGGCGACATTTTCCAGCGTGCTCTTCCAACGATCGACAATGTCGTTCGAGAGTTCCTCCTCTTCGACGTAGCGCTTGAACGAATCTTCGTCGCTCTTGCGCGCGAGGTAGGCGGCGAAGAGGTACTTGCCGGTGTTGTTGATGGCCTCATTGCGCATGTCGTACTGAACCTTGCGAAAAAGCCCTTCAATGCGCGCCTCGGCGCCGCGGATGGCAGTCTGGTATTCAAGATAGGCGGGCGCGTTCGTATCGACGATGAGCTTGGGTGGATCACGTGGCTGCGCGCTGCTGCGGAAGACACCGTGCAGCGAGTAGTAGTCTAACGTCGGGATGGGATCGAACTTGTGATCGTGACAACGCGCGCAGGTGACGGTCAGTCCGAGGAAGCCCTTGGTCACGACATCGATGCGATCGTCGATGATGTCGTCCTGGTTGTTGTTGAAACGGTTACCGAGGGTGAGAAATCCCATGGCGGCGAGATTGGGATCGTTGTCGGCGCTGACGTTGCGGTCGGCGGCGAGTTGGTACTTCACGAACTCGGTGAACGGCATGTCGTCGTTGAACGCCTTGATGACCCAGTCGCGGTAGGTGTGGGAGTGGAAGAAGCGTTCATTGCGTCGGCCACGCCCACCGGTGGTGTCGCCATAACGCGCCACGTCGAGCCAATGACGCCCCCAGCGTTCGCCGTAGCGTTTGGATTCCAGCAGACGATCGATGACCACCTCGAAGGCGTTCTTGTTGGTGTCGGCGAGGAATGCGTCCACTTCTTGCAGGCTTGGTGGCAGGCCGGTCAGGTTGAAGGTGGCACGACGGATCAGGGTGATCTTGTCGGCCTTTGGAGAAGGACTGAGTCCTTGTTCCTTCAGCTTGGCGAAGACGAAGTAGTCGATGTCGTTCTGCACCATGTCGCCCCAGGCCTTGTTGATCCGTGGAATGATGGGACGGAAGACCGGCTGAAAAGACCAGTGCTCCTTTGGCGATTTGGGTTTCACGAATTTCTTCCCATCCGTACCACGCGGGTCCGGGGCGCCGTTGCGGATCCACGTTTCGAAATCACGGATCACGTAATCGGGAAGCTTGCCATCGGGAGGCATCTCCAGGTCGGGGTCACCGTACTTCAGCGCCTTGATGAGCAGGCTTTCCTCCGGCTTGCCGTCAACGATCGCGGCTCCGTTGTCGCCGCCGGTCAAGAGGGCGGACTTGGTGTCCACGTGCAGGCCGCCCCGCGCGCGATCAGCCGAAGCGCTGTGACACTTGTAGCAATTATCGACGAGGATCGGGCGAATACGCTTCTCGAAGAACTCCAACTGGTCAGCGGGAATGGCCGGAGCGGCCATGGAGGTTGCGAGGCTGAAAAGGAAAACCACAGATGGACACAAATAGACACAGATCTGAGTCCCGAGACGGCGGCAGGGCATACGCCAGCGAGATTCATGAGCGGATGCCGAACAATTTTCGCCCGTGCCACTCCCCCATCTGTGTTTATCTGTGTCCATCTGTGGTTAAGAAAGAATGTCCTTTACCACGTTGCCGTAGACATCGGTGAGTCGGAAGTCACGTCCTTGATGGCGGAAGGTTAGTTTCTCGTGATCGAAGCCGAGGGCCGCGAGCAGGGTGGCATGGAAGTCGTGGATGTGGACCTTGTTCTCCACGGCCGCCCCACCCAGTTCGTCGGTGGCGCCATAAGCCGTTCCACCCTTCACGCCGGCTCCCGCCATCATGACGGAGAAGGCGCGGGAGTTGTGATTGCGTCCAGCGTTGGCGCCGGGCGTGCCGTCGGCGGCGGGGGTGCGACCAAATTCGCCGCCCCAGAAGATGAGTGTGTCGTCGAGCATACCCTTCTGTTCGAGGTCCGTGATCATCGCGGCCAAGGGACCGTCGATTTCGCCGGCCTTTTGCGGGAGGCGATTGGCGATGTTGTTGTGATGATCCCAGCCGCCGTGCCAGACCTGCACGAAGCGCACGCCGCGTTCGAGGAGGCGACGGGCGATGAGCATCTGGCGTCCGGTGTTGGTGTTGCCGTACGCGTCCCGGACGTTGGCCGGTTCCTTGCCGGCGTCAAAAGCGTCGATGGCTTCCATCTGCATCTTGAAGGCGAGTTCGTAAGCCTGCAGGCGCGCCTCCAGTTGTCCGTCCTTGCGCATCTTCTGCTTGTGCACTTCGTTCAGCGTGTGGAGCAGGTCGAGCTGGCGACGTTGTTCGGGAAGGGAAACGTTGCGGTTGCGAATGTTCGCGATGAGATCCTCCGGTGTGCGGGCGCGGGAATCGACCTGGGTTCCTTGAAACGCGCCGGGCAGGAAGGCGGAGCGCATGTTGTTGGCGTTAATGTTGCCGTTCGACAAGGCCACGAAGCCGGGCAGACTTTGATTCTCGCTGCCGAGCCCGTACAAGACCCATGAACCGAGGCTCGGCATGATGCGGCGCAGCGAACCGGTGTTGAACATCACCTGCGCCGTGTCGTGCGCCGGAATGTCCGTGTGCATGGAACGGATGACGGCGAGCTTGTCGGCGTGTTGTCCCAGCGCCGGCCAGACAGGACTCATCTCGAGACCGGACTGACCTTTCTTTTCGAAGTCGAACGGCGAACCAAAAGCGATGCCGTTGCGGCGGCCGCCGGAGATGGGTTGTCCGTCCATCTTCTTGAGTTCCGGTTTCGGGTCCCAAGTATCGATTTGCGTGGGTGCGCCTTGGGCAAAGATTTGGAGCACGCGTTTGGCCTTCGCGGGCGTGTGCGGTTTCTTTGGGGCCAAAGGAGAGAAGTTCTGTCCGAGGACCTCAAAGCCCGGCAATTCACCCATGGCGATCAGAGCGGTGAGGGCGGTCAACCCGAAGCCCGTTCCACTGCGGGCGAGGAAATCGCGACGGGTCATGAAGGCATCCGCGAGTACGAGTTGCGGATGCAGTCGGGCGTAGTCGTCTGAAGCTGGATTCATAGGCCTGAGATCGTTGAGCGTGGGGAACCCGTCAAAACTGCCATAAACCGGCCTGAATTCAACTCTGGCGCGATCCTGGACGCGGGTTCTGAACGATAGACGCGAGGCGTCCGGGACCAGTTACAGGGCTTTATTCCCCCCGCGATTTCCCTAAGTTCGGGCCCGCAACCAAGCCTATGAGTGAAGAAGAACCGGTATTCATGTTCGAAGGGGACGACCCGGAGATTCTGTCCGCGTCCCGCCTTGCCCGTAAGACTTTCAAGTACTTCTGGCGCGAGCTTTCGTGGGAACGCCGCCGCATCGTTCCGGCCATCGATCTCGCGATGATCAAATTGCCCTTCACCGACGGCTCGGGCAACACCGGCAAAGGCGAAAACATGTGGGTGGACGAGGTGGACTTCGACGGGCAACGCCTCACGGGCGTGCTGATCAATGCGCCGCGCTGGCTGACCAAAGTGAAGGAGGGTGATGCTGTGAACGTGCCCTTCGCCTATCTCGAAGATTGGCTGATGACGAGCGGTGAACTGGCGTATGGCGGACACACCGTCAATGCCATGCGCCTGAAGATGTCGGAGGAGGAACGCGACGGACACGATCAGGCGTGGGGTTTGGACTTCGGCGATCCGGCGCAGGTGCGCCTGCATCGCCACGACGTGAAGGAGACCGATGGCCACTTTGATCATCCGATGTGCACGAACATGCTGGCATCACTCAAAGAAAACCTGTCCGGCAATCCTGGTCTGGTGGTCGATCTTGATGAAGACGGATGGACGATGCTGCACCGGGAATCACTGGCGGGAAACTTGGAGGCGGTTCAGATCCTGGTTGAACGCGGCGCTGATCCTTACGTGAAGACAAAGCACGGACTGAACGCGATCGAACTCGCGCGAGCGTTGCAATGGGAAGCAGTGGCGTCTTTCCTGGAGTCTAACGCGGACTAAATCAGCCCTTCTTCTCCTTGTTCAGGATGCGCTGGTTGAGAATGTTCAGCGTCCCAAGGAGTTTGCCTAGCGTGACGGGCTTGTAGAGAACGATTGAGTCGTTGGCCTTGAAGAAGGCCTCGATCTTCGGATTGCCCTCGTAGCTGGTGACGAAGATGAAGCGGTCGCAGAGCTCCGGCTTCACGCGTTCCACGGCGATGTAAAACATGTCGCCCGGCATGTGGGGCATCATGATGTCGCAGATGATCGCATCGGGGACATCCGACATGAGGAACTTGAGCGCGTCTACTCCGTTCGCTGCAGTGATAACCTCGAAGCCCTCGGTGGCGAGCAGTTCACGGTACATCATCGCCAACTCGACATCATCATCCACCACGAGGATCTTGCTGATGCGTTTGGTCTTGGGGTCAGCCAGCGCTGGATATTCGTCAATATCGGACACGGAGGACGCGCGATGAAACCAAAGGCTCCGGGTCTAAGCAACGTTAAAGCGGCTCAGAGATCGTGGAAATCAACCATGGCCGGCGAAGTGGAGAGGTCCAGCAAGGCGACCGTGCGGGGCAGATTGAAACGCTTGGGGCCGGCGGATCCAGGATTGAGATAGCGGATGCCATCGCGGGTTTCGTCAGCTGGCTTGTGGGTGTGGCCGTAGAGGACGAGGTCGGGTTTGACCCGTTCGATGCTGTCGAAGATGGGAGCGCGCGGATTGTGGAAAGGAACGATGTGATGAATCAGGATCTTGGTTCCGGCAAGTTCGACAATTTCCTTTTCGCGGTATTGGGGATCGTAGTCGTTGTTGCCGAGGACGGCGGTGACGGGAGCGATGCGTTCGAGCTTGCGGATGATCTCGTTACCACAGATGTCACCTGCGTGAAGGATATGTTCGACGTCGCGAAACAGTTCGGGGATCTGCGGATCGAACTTGCCGTGCGTGTCTGAAATGAGACCGACAAGCATCAGGCGCTGGCTTGTTCTTCTTCAGGCTCGGGGACTTCTTCCGGTTCCTCAGCTTCCTCCGGCTCCGGTTCGGAGGGTTGCAGCGCATTGAGGAACGCCGCCATGGCTCCGCTGAAGAGGCCGCCACTGAGGAGTGTATTTCGGAAGAAGGTCCACGATGGGGGAAACTCGGGTAGACCGATGGTCAATGCCTGCCACCAACCCAAGAGTGTTTTCGCGTAACGTGGTTCGGTGAGCCACGAGCCGGTGTTGGTGAAGACGTAGAATATCAGCGCACCGAAGAAGCCGCCGAGTGCCATGCGCCAGATCTGGGTGCTTCCACGAAAGGAACGGCCAAAGATGTAGATCGCGCCGTAGGCCAGGTAATTGAACAGCTGTTCGTCCGTCACTGGGCTGTTGTAATGGATGTTCAGCCACACATCACTGGCAACGATCACCGCCATCACGATGCCAATGTGCAACAGGCGGGGGAATGCGGCGGCACAGAAGACCAGCGCGTAGGCGAGACTGAAACCCTGCGTGTTGAATCCCGGCAGCCGCATGATTGCGAACATCGCGAGGAACAGGTAGGGCAGATACTTTTGCCACTTCGGTGACATTGGATTCGAGGTTAGCTGAATTCGAGAGAAGCGGAAATTGGAAATCGCATGATCGGAGCCGCAAGTGACGAGACACGCGTCCTCACCGCCGGCTGGAAGCCAGCGGAACCAGCCTCAGCACGCCAACGCCTCAGAGACCTGACTCTTCTGGGCAGCCGATCAATACGTTGAAATTTTGAATCGCCTGGCCGCTGGCGCCTTTGACGATGTTGTCCTCGGCACTGAACACGAGGAGCCGGCCGGTGCGCGGATCGAGACGCCACGCGATTTCGACGAAGTTGGTGAAGGCAACGTTCTTGGTATCAGGCAATCCCTTGGTACCGAGAATGCGGACGAAGACATCGTCGGCGTAGTGTTTCTCGTAGGCGGCAGCGACGGCTTCGCTGATGGCTTCGGCTTCGGCGTCGCTGGCGAAAAATTTGGCCGGGGCGAGGTAAAGCGTGCTTTGAATACCGCGATTGATCGGCAGCAGATGCGGGCTGAACTGGATGATGACGTCGTCGTTGGCGGCGATGGAGAGTTCCTGTTCGATCTCGGAGAGGTGCCGGTGCTTCGGCACGCCGTAGGGGCGGACGCTTTCGTTCACTTCGCCGAAGAGATAGGGGGTGTCCAGCTTGCGACCGGCTCCGGTGACGGCGCTCATGCTGTTGGCGATGATGCCCGTCGTCTTGATGATACCCTCCCGGATGAGCGGGATGATGGGCAGAAGAATGCTCGTGGGATAACAACCGGGATTCGCAATGAGGCGGGCGTTCTTGATTTCCTC
>JBMYQZ010000324.1:0-6542 GCA_049601855.1 Limisphaerales bacterium
CCACAATATTATCGTTAAAGACCCCTCATTCCCCTTTGGCACACCCGCTGCTTAACGGCACCCGCCAATGTTGAACGGCATCAAATACGCCCTCCGCGTTATCCGCAAATACCCGCTCTCCAATGCGGTCATTGTCTTCACCATCGGCGCCCTTGTCGCCGTGATTGGCAGTTGGTACGGCACGTTCCGGATGATGGACCTTCGCCAGATGCCCTTCGACGAACCCGACCGCATGGTTCGCTTCTGGCCTACCAGCAAGGTCGCCACCACCGACCAATATCCTTTCGACATCTACAAGACCGTCCAGGAGAACGCCCAGTCGTTCGAAAAACTTGGTGCGTATTCCGACTACAACACCTACACCCTCACCGAAGCTGGCGAACCGGTTCATCTTCGCGCCGTCCATTGCACTGCCGAAGTCCTTGAGATCAGCGACAAGAAACCCGTCATCGGACGCTTCTTCTCCAAGGTCGACGAGGAACCCGGCAACCGCGAGATCGTCGTCCTCGCCGAACACATCTGGCGCCAGAACTTTCAGGCCCGCAAAGACATCCTCGGCGAAAACGTCATCCTCAACGAGAAGCCCTACACCGTTGTCGGCGTCGCGCCGGAGGTCTTGGCCGACAGTCACCTCGCCCGCAACGCCGACCTCTGGATGCCCACCACCTGGAAGATTCGTACCGACCATACTGATTACGTGACCGCGGTCGGCCTCCTCAAATCCGGCACCGAGATCGCCAAGGCCCAGGCTGAACTCGAAAGCCTCATCATCGCGATGACCGGCGGAACCCTCGGACTCGCCATCGCCTACGGCGGCGTCGACCTCATCACCCGCCTCATGCCCACTGGCCTGCCGCGACTCAACACCGTCGCCCTCGACGAACGCGCCCTCCTCTTCGCCGGTGCCTTATGTCTCGTCGCCATGACCATCTTCGGCCTCGCTCCCGCCTGGCGCCCATTGCGCTCCAGACTCAGCGCTGCCCTCAAGGACACCGGCAAAACCAGCCACGGCACCGGCCGCGAATGGGTCCGCAAATTCCTCGTCGCCTCCCAGGTCGCGATGGCCGTCATCCTCCTGACCAGCGCCGGCCTGATGATTCGCAGCGTCAACAAACTCCTCGCCGTCGATCCCGGCTACAACCCCGACAATCTCCTGTCCATGAGCCTCTACCACCTCGGCGACAAGAACCGCGGACTCGAGACCACCGAACGCGAAGCCTGGCTCAACACCCTCACCGAAAAGATCAATGCCATCCCCGGCATCCAGCAGATCGGCATCCAACACCAAGCCGGCCGCCCCAAACTGCGCCAGCCCAACACCCTCCGCGACATCGACGTCGCGCACATGTACACCGGCACCGAACAACACGACGTCCTCGCCACCATGGGCGTCCGCTACCTCGCCGGACGCACCTTCACCAAAGCCGACCACTCCGCCAACACCGTCATCATCAACGAAACCATGGCGAAGAAATTCTGGCCCGACACCGACCCCATCGGCCAACTCGTCCGCACCGCCGACGAAAAGAAAACCTACGAAGTCATTGGCGTCGTCGCCGACACCCGTGCCTGGGCCTACGACCAACCCATCCTCCCCGCCATCTACGAGCCCTATTCCCGAAAAGAAATGGCCGGCTGGTCCCAAGTCTTCGTCCGCACCGCCAACGAACCATCATCGGTCATCACCGGCATCCGCAAATCCGTCCACCAATTCGATGCCAGCCTCCCACCAGTCAGCCCGAGCATCACCGCCCACAACCTCCTCCACCAAACCCTGGCGCGCAGAACCTACATGTGGTTTCTCACTGGCTTCGCCGGAGTCGGCCTCGCGTTGGCACTGATCGGCCTCTACGGAGTCGTCGCCTACAGCGTCGCCCAACGAACCAGAGAATTCGGCATCCGCATGGCCCTCGGAGCCAGAGTCGCGGATGTATTAAAGGTCGTCCTGACCCAAGGCCTCAAGGTCACCATGATGGGAATCCTGATCGGCCTCGCCGCCGCAAACTCTCTGACCAATATCCTGAGCAGCCAACTCTTCGAAGTAGCCGCCACCGACCCAACCGTCTTCATCCTCGTCCCCATCGTCATGGCCGCAGTCGCGCTGGCCGCGTGCCTCATCCCCGCCAGCAAAGCCGCCAAAACCCAACCCATGGAAGCCCTCCGCCATGAATAGCCATGGAAGGCAGTGCTCCGTCACTGCCCAAACTTTGAATTTGAAACTCCAAACCTGGAACTAGAGAAAATGAACGACCTGAAATTCGCCTTCCGAATGCTGATGAAAAACCCCGGCTTCACCGCCGTGGCAGTCATCACCCTCGCCCTTGGCATCGGCGCAACGACCACCGTCTTCAGCGTGGTCAATGGTGTCCTGCTCAAACCCCTCGAATACGACGGCTCCGACCGCATCGTCTACGTCTATGAATCCGATCCCGAAAAAGGATTCCGACGCCGTAACACCTCCCCCGCCAACTTCGTCGATTGGCGACGTGAAAACACCGTCTTCGAATCCCTCGCCTTCACCGCCGAATACATGGGTCAGGTGACGCGCAGCTTCCTCTACACCGGCGACGACGGAGACTCCGCGCAACGTCACTCCGGTCGCTACGTCCCCACAAACTACTTTAAAACCTGGGGCGTGAAACCGATGCTGGGCCGCGACTTCACACCGGAGGAAGAACGCCCCGGTTCCCCCCGTGTCATCGTCCTCAACCATGACTTCTGGCAGAACAATCTCAATGGTGACCGCAATATCGTCGGCAAGACCATCACCCTGGACAACCAAGGCCGTCACACCTACGAAATCGTCGGTGTCCTCCCGCAATACCCACGCGTCTATGGTGGCTCGTTCTTCACGCCCGCGCACAACATGGGTCGGCCCATGACCCGTCGCGGCGGCGCCATGCTCCGCGTCGTCGGCCGACTCAAACCCGGTATCTCCGTGGCACGGGCAGAGTCTGAACTAAGCCGTATCCAAGGCGGCATTCACGACGAGCACCACCATCTCAATTCCCGTGGCTCGCATATGGTCATTGGCAAAGGTGTCAGCATGGTTCCCTTGAAAGAGGCCACCGTCGGCAACGTCCGCTCGTCCCTCTACGTCTTTTCCGGCGCCGTCTTCCTCGTGCTGTTAATCGCCTGCGCCAACGTCGCCAACCTCCTCCTCAGTCGCGCCTTGGCCCGTCAACGCGAAGTCGCCGTCCGCACCGCCCTCGGCGCGAGCCGCTGGCGCATCGTCCGCCAACTGCTATGCGAAAGCCTGCTGCTCTCCATCTTCGGTGGAGTCGTTGGTGCACTGCTCGGCTATTGGGGACTGCAACTCCTTCAGACCTTTGGTGCCGGCCGAATCCCCCGCATGGAAGGAGTCGCGCTGGATCCCTTCGTCCTTGCGTTCACCTTCGGCGTCTCCCTTGTCACCGGACTCATCTTCGGACTCGTCCCCGCCCTGCAAACCTCCAAGTCCGATCTCAATGCCGCCCTCAAGGAAGGAACTGCCCGACTCACCAGCGGCCTCTCACATAATCGCCTGAGCAACACCTTCACCGTCGCCCAGGTCGCGCTCGCGCTCGTCCTTCTCATCGGCGCGGGATTGCTCATCCAGACCTTCAACCGCCTCCAAGCCGTTGAATCCGGTTTCCACAAACCCGATGAACTCCTCACCGTCGACGTCGTCCTCAACGGCGCCGTCTACCAAAACGAAGGCATCCGCCGCAATTTCATCCGTGAACTCGTCGAACGCCTCAACGGCGCACCCGGCGTCGAGTCGGCGTGCTTCGTTTCCATGATTCCCGATCGCGGCAACGGCTGGCCCAATGAATTCGCCCGTATGGACCGCCCCATGCCCCAACCCTCCAAACGCCCCCGGGTCAACACCCGGATCCTCAGCCCCGGATTCCTGGAGACCTATGGCATCCCCCTCTTGCGCGGCCGCGAATTCACCGATGCCGACACCGACAGGGCCGCCAAGGTCGCGGTTATCAACAAAGCCTTCGCCGACAAGTTTTTCCCCAATGACAATCCCGTCGGCAAAATGATTATGTGCGGCGGCCAACGAGAGATCGTCGGCGTCATCGGCAACGTAAAGAACCGCGGCATCCGTAATGAAACCCGGGCCGAGATGTACTTCAGCTACAACCAATGGGTAAACCCGAACGGCTTCCTCACCATTCGTACCAAGGCCCAAGACGCCATGGCTCTCGCTCCCGTTGTCACCGAATACGTGCGGCAGTTGAACCCCAACCAGCCGGTAAAATATTTCCGCACCATGAAGAGCTACCTGGACAACGCCACTGCCCAACCGAAGTTCCGCTCCTTCCTGATCGGCATCTTCGCGTTGGTGGCACTGCTCCTCGCCAGCATCGGCATTTACGGCGTCATGGCCTACAGCGTCGCCCAACGAACCAACGAGATGGGCATTCGCATGGCCCTCGGCGCTCAGAAGAGCGACATTACCATCATGGTCCTCCGCCAAGGCCTGCGCCTGACCGTGTACGGCGTCATCCTCGGTCTTATCGGCAGCATGGCCATCACCAAGGTCTTGGAGAGCTACCTCTGGGGCATCACCGCCACCGACACCACCACCTTCTTCAGCATCGCCGGCCTGCTCGCCGTCGTCGGCCTCATCGCCTGCATCATCCCCGCCCTCCGCGCCATGCGAACCAGCCCCAACGAAGCCCTGAGGTATGAGTAGCCAGGGTTTCCCAAAATACGCGTCAGCGTCTTGGAGTGCGGCTGTCCTCTGCCGCTTTGTTGCATGCTGCTTGCTAACCGGGACTCTCGCCGCCGCCAACGACCAACTCCCCCGTCGAGCCCTCATGGGCGTCCGCCTCACCGAATCGGATCAAGGCCCGAAAGTCGCTCAAATCTTCGCCAATACAACGGCAGAAACTTCCGGCCTCATAAAGGACGACATCATCACTCATCTCAACGACGCCGAGATCAGAACAGTCCCCGAGTTTCTTGCCACCATCCGCCCGCTTAAACCCGGCACGACGATAACCTGCAGAGTCGTCCGAGACAACAAGCCAAGGACCATCGAGTTTACCCTCAAAGAATGGCCCCGTGAGAAAGCCGATGACATCGTCTTCCGTTACGACCACGTCGAATCCGGCAACAAGAAACTCCGCACCGTCATTTCCCATCCGCGCAACTTCGGCACCAAGGGCCTGCCGGCAGTCCTTTACGTCCAAGGAATCGACTGCGCCTCCATTGAGGCTACATTCCCCTTTGCGTTCCCCAATCGCACACGCGATTTTCTCTACGCTCTGACCCGCGCCGGATTGGTCGTCATGCGCTGCGAGAAGAGCGGAGTTGGTGACAGCACCGGTCCGGACTGCAACGAACTGTCATTGGAGGAAGAAGTCGAAGACTTCGCCGCCGCCGTCAAGAAGCTGAAGACCGACCCTCTTGTAGATCCCAAACAGATCTACCTGTTCGGCCACAGCGCCGGCGGTTGGGTCGCACCCTTGGTCGCCCAGAACGTGAGCGTTCGTGGCATCATGGTCTACGGCACGGTCGTCCGCCCCTTTGCCGAATACATGGTCGAGAACCATCGCCGCAATCGTCGTCTGCGAAACGATCTGTCTCCGTCCCAAATCGAGCAACAAACCGTCCACCTGCGACAATTCCTTCACCATCTGCTCGACAAACGCAAAAGCCCCACCGACATCCTCAAACAACACCCGGAACTTCGGACGATTTCCAAACGCGTCTTCCCCAAGGATCTGAACCGCCCCTACAACGTCCGCAATATCGATTACTTCCGGGACGTGAATGACCTCAACATGGCCGAAGTATGGACGACTCTCCGCATCCCCACCCTCGCCCTCTGCGGCGAATACGAAGCCCGCACCAGCCCTTTCGAACACCAGTACATCGCCGAGATCGTCAACCGTGAAAACCCCGGCTACGGCGAGTGGAAGATCATCCCGAAGCTCGACCACGGCTTCGCAACACACGAAAGTCAAAGTGCCGCCGCGAAGAACGAATTCAAGGGCCCTTTCGGCGAACAGGTCGTCACCGAAGCGGTCCAATGGCTACGCAAACAGATCAAAAGAAACTGAAATGATCAAACTCCAGAACATCGAAAAGTCCGTCAAATCCAAGGCCGGCGAACTCTTCATCCTCCGCCAGATCAGCCTCGACATCAACGAGGGTGACTTCGTCACTTTCATGGGCCCTTCGGGCGCCGGCAAATCCACCCTCCTCGCCATCCTCGGCATGTACGACGGCGACTGGACCGGCGAATACCACCTGCACGACAACGCCATCCACAAACTCAACCAACGCGCCCGTTCCGAGATCAACAAGGAACACATCGGCTTCGTCTTCCAACAATTCCACCTCCTTGACGACCTCACCGTCGCCGAGAATCTGGACATCCCCCTCTCCTACCGAAACATCAAGAAAGCCGAACGCGCCTCTCTCGTCGCCGACACCCTCGACCGCTTCAACATTGTCGGCAAAAAAGACCTCTACCCCAGCCAACTCAGCGGCGGCCAACAACAACTCGTCGCCGTCGCAAGAGCCGTCATCAGCAAACCGAG
>JBMYQZ010000325.1:0-6521 GCA_049601855.1 Limisphaerales bacterium
ATAGGTGAGGTTGGGCGCCGTGCCGCTGAGCGAACCGTGCGAAGGTCCCGTGGCTACCGCGAAGGTCAGCGGATCGTTTTCGATATCCGAACCGGCTAGGGTGATCGGCAGGCTGGCGTCTTCGTTTAACGTGCCGCTTTGCGCGGTTGCGACGGGTGGATCATTCACGGGATCGACCGTGAGCGAGATCGTTGACGCCGCACTATCGACCGAGCCGTCGTTGACCTTGAAGGTGAAGCTGTCGGGACCGTGGTAGTTCGCGTTCGGCGTGTAGGTAAGATTCGGCGCTGTGCCGTTGAGTGAGCCGTGGTTGGGGGGCGTGACCACGGCGAAAGTCAGCGGGTCCATGTCGGGATCTGAACCGTTCAGGGTGATCGACTTCGGGACGTCTTCGGTAACGGTGACTCCCTGTGCCGTCGCCACGGGCGGCTCGTTGATCGTAAGGGACATCGTCGGTGCCATCGCCGCGCTATCTCCGTCGACGACCGAAATCATCAGGCGATAGTGAACGGGACCGGTGGCAAGCGATTCGGCGTCCACGAAGTCCATGTTCCCATCCGTGCTGCCGGACTGGACCTGCCCGATCTGCTGCCAAGTTGCGAGGTTGCGGCTGCGTTCGACTTGGTAGGTGCGATTCGGTTTGGCGGAGAAAGTGATTCGACGATCCCCGTTTGGATCCAGTAAGACCGACTGCGAAAAGAAAAACACCGAACTAACGGGTGAAAATCCAGCGATCATTTCCAAAAGGTCGTTTTGGCCGTCGGCGTCGGATTGGAGTCCGCCTTCGACGTTGGCGTATGGATTGCGCCCGAAGCCGGATTCGATGGCATCGGGGGCACCGTCGCCGTCGGAGTCCCTGTCATCGAGGTTGGGTGAGCCGTCGCTGTCCGCGTCTTCGTGGCCTTCGGCTGCGTCGGTAAGGCCGTCGTCGTCGCGATCGCCGTCGGTGGCGAGGATCCAGTCGACGTCGAGCGTGGCGCCGGCGAGCGTGGGGTCGAAGCGCAGACGGGTGATGAAGCCCGTCCAATCCGCGTGAGTCGAAACGGGAAAGCTCACCATGCCCCATTGATTGGCGGACGGGGAAGCGGTCAAGAGACGGCGAGTTCCCGAAAAGTTATTCGCGGTGTCTGTCCCGAAGAAGAACGGGATCGTCCTGGTCGAGCTTACGCGGAGGCGGATGAGGATGTCCGTGACGGATCCGGCGGCGAAGCGAAAGCCGGTGGTGTTTTGAATATTAGGATGTCCCGGGCCGGTGGCGGTGCCGGAGAGCAGGCCGCTGGACACGCCCCCGCTGACCCGGACGAAGCTCCAGCCTTCGAAATCACCGTCGGTGCTGAATTTGAAACCGAGATCGCTGGCGTTGTAGGGATCGCGTCCGGCGGCGTTCTCGGCGGCGTCGCTGGTTCCGTCGCCGTCGGATTCGGTGTCATCGAGGTTGGCGAGCCCGTCGCCGTCGGGATCGCCGAAGCCTTCGGTCATGTCCGGGATTCCGTCGCCGTCCGCGTCACCATTGCTGGCGCGAATCCAATCGATCTCGAAATCACCCGCGCCGGCAATCGGATCGATGCGGAGACCGGTGATCGTGTCGTTCCACTCGGCGTGCGAATCCACCGGGATGAACAGGACCTGCCACACGCCGGGAGTCGTGTAATCGACCTGCGTTTGACGCGTGCCCGAATACCCCGGTGCGTTGCTTCGCTCCCAGAATAGTTCGACCGCCGTGTTGACGGTGGCCTTGAAACGCAGCATGAGCACTGAGATATCCGAGGCGGCAAATCCGAGATCTCCGTTGATGATCTGCGAGTCCCCGGTCGAGGTGCCGATCAGGCTGCCGCCGGTGACCTGGCCGCCGGTGATGTTGCTGAGTTGATCCCAGAGTTCGAAGTCGCCGTTGGTGTCGAATTGCGCCCCCATATCGGTCACGTTGAACGGATCCCGTGCGGCGATGGCGGCCTCCGTGCCATCGGTCAAACCGTCGCCATCGCTGTCCCATTCGTTCCACGCGGGGTTGCTCGACCAGCTGACGCGGCGACTCTGGTTTTGTCCGGTGGCAACCATCTTCAGGTAAAGATCCCCGTTCGCTTCGACGTAATAGCCGGTGCTGCCGGAAGCATTCAGTGCAGCCAGCGAACCATGAGCAGTCGTGTTCACTGAAACGCCTGGGAGCTTGCCGAAATCCTTGAAGCGCGCGACGACGGTGTCGCCGGCCGTGGCATCGTCGATGCGGAAATCCGTCCGCCGGCTCGAGGGCAGGGATTCGTAGTAATAGGTGTAGAGGAAGTCTTCGTTGACGATGAACGGCAGTTGGTGGTGCTCCTGGTAACCGTGAATGTAATAGATCCAAGCATCGGGCGTCCCGGCTTTGGAACGCTTAACCGAAACGTTGTTCGCCCCTGCCCCTTCGATCGCCGTCACAAAATGGTGCGGACTGCTGTAGACACACGTCCAATTGGCGGGCTGCGTCTCGTCGCCCACCCGCATGAAGCGGTGATTGGAGATGATCGACGAATTCGGAACGCCACTCAATGAACCGTCTTCATCCCGCAGGATGAGCGACCAGAAGCGCGGATGGCCGACGTGGTTGGCATGCGCATCGGCCTGCTGCGGGAGATCGAAATCCGTCATGCTCGCCCGCACCGTTCCCGCGTGATCGGTCGTGATTCCGGCGAAACGATTGTTCACGTGCTTGATCGCGCCGCCGGTATTGAACAGCAAGTTCGCGTTGTTCGCGTTCCAGCCGATGAGATGCGAATCCCGGATCTGGCCCGCCCCGTCATAAGCGCGGAAGAGCTTTCGTTCGTCGGTGAACAGACCCTCGCCGGAATCGGCCACAATCACCGACTCCTGGACCTGGAGGTAGGTCGCCAGCATCGTAACGATCTGGTTGTCGATGAAGACGTTGTTCCGATAGATGACGTTATCCTGATAACCGGGAGTTCCGATCCCCGCGTAAATGGCCGTGTTATTCGCATAAAACGTGCAGGAGTCCATGATGTGATCGTTGTTGTTGATCCATCCACCATTCCTCGTGATTGAATGATTCGAAGCCAGGATGTCGAAGATGTCGAAGCCGTTCATGCAACTGTGGGCGCTGTTCCGCGCGAAACTCTCCAGCGGTTCACGGTTCGGCCGAGCCCCGTTGTAATACGCCCGGCTGGCCGAAGGTCCCGTTGGTCCCGTCGGCATGATGAACCAGTAAGCCGTGCCCTCCGTCCCGGCTACCACGTTGTCCTCGAAGGTGTTGCGCGGATTGGTGATCCAGAAACTCGCCGGCGTCCGGTTCTGCGCTTCGTTGAACGAGTTGTCGGAAGGGATCACTTCCTCGCCCGCCGCCGGTCGCTTGGTCAACACCAGCACGTTGCGACGGATCACGTTGAAACGTTCCACGCCGTCCTCCAGGAACAAGCCGTGGCCGATATGGTCGTAACAGAAGTTGTTCTCCACCGTCGCGAAGTCCGTGCCGTGAATCGTGATCGCGCGGTTGAAGGAAAGATGCACCGAGTTGTCGTTGAAGTATTGACCCGCGCCCGCGTCTTCGCACAAGTGCCAGTGGAACGGATAACGCGCCAGCAGGCTCTTCTGTCCGCCACGGAAGATTTCCACCCCCTTCACATAAGCCTCGCCCGACGGATAGGTCGTCGGTCCCACCGTCATCGAACCGTGAATCATCACGTGTGCGCCGAAGCCCGTTGCTTCACTGTCCGCCGCGCCTTGAATCGTGATGTTCCGCGTAAGCAATCCAACCTCCGCCCGCATGTCACCCGTCCACTGCTTGCTATCGGACGGTCGGGTGTAGGTCTTCACCACACCCAAGTGCGGAAAGGCCAAGGCCGACGTCAGATTCACCGTCAACCCACCGCCGGTGACTGAGCCCACCTGCATCTTCTCCGCTTCATTCCAATCCAAGCGCGAGGAACAAATCAAAATCTCATCACCCGCCCGCCAATCCACCGCTTCACTCATCGTAATGGCGGTGGCACCCGCCCCGACATTGGCTCCGAGTCGCGTCCATTCCACCCGGTCTTCGCCATGCATCGTAATGGTGCCGCCCATCATGGCCAACAAGGCCCGCGCCCCCATGTCGTGGCCATGGTGCTCGAAGTTTTCCGTTGTCTCGCCCTTCAAGGTCAGCACGAATCGTTGGGTAAACCGATTGGCATCCGTCCCCGCCTCGAACTCCGCATTGGCGCCCATCACGATCAGCGAATCGCAGGTCAGGTTGCGGTTTGCCCGCTGCACCTCGAGACGCCCCTGCACGAGCAACTCGCCACACTCCACATCCATGTCGAGCAGCACATCGATCCCCATCGGAATCACGATGTCCTCCTCAGTCCCCGTGGGCACGGTTCCCCCCCAGGTCGCCGCACTGCTCCAATTACCGGACGCCACCGCCGTGGTTTGCGCGTGGGCGAAATGGGTGGCGGCAAACAGCGCCACCATGATCAAGGTCGTTCTCAAGATTCGTGTCATTGGGTTGGTCAAAGTCGTGGGGAAGTTGGTTGAGTTCATTGCCGCGCCACCTTCCCGTTGTTCACCTTCCAGATCGCATCGGTTGCGATGGAGAACGAGCCCATCATTTGCTCTTCCAGATGACGGCGAACACTTTCCAGCCCGGCGACTTCGGCCGCGTTCGGTGCTTCGGTCATGAAGATCGGCCACTTGGGCTGGCCCCAGAAGGTCTCATCGTAGGTTTGGCCTTCCCATTCGATGAGCAACAGGCCGGAGGTGAGGATACCGCCGATTTCGCCAAACAAGATGTCCAACTGCAGCGCTTCGCCCTTCGATTCGATCCACGGACCATTGGCGAAGCCGGCCCGCGCGATCAGGCAGGGCAGCGCCGGATTGTCCGTGCGTGGAATGCCGATCTCGGAGAAGGGGGAGTCGCGCGAACCTTCGAAGACCGGCTTGCCATCCATGGCAACGACGAGGTGATTGTCCGCGTAGCCCCAGAAACGGAAGCGACCTTTTCGGGGAGGAACAACGCGGCCGCGATACCAGGCCATCCAACCTAGCTCAGCCGTGTCACGTTCCAGCCTGGCCTGTTCGGGCAAGGATGCAAAAGCCCCGGCAATGCCCGCAAACCTGAGCGGCGCTCCCGTCGGCAGAAGTTCGAGACCGCTTTGATCCTGGAATCTGGACTGAATCAAGGGGACGAACTGGCCGCCGATAAAATCACGATCTCGTCCTCCCCGCAAAATGGGTTGCCCGACCTGGCTCATGATCTTGCCCCGCAGCGAGGCCGGTCCTGGTTCCGTCACGCGCAGGGGAACTTCCGGCAAGCCACGGGCACGAAGGTTGGCGTTCGCTCGCCGGCGAATCTTTCCACCGCGATCAAAGGTCGCGAATTCTCCCTCGCTCATGAGCAGGCGTTTCGTGTCGCCCGCCCGCTTGCCCACCGTGATCTGACCATCCAGCACCAATACCTCCGAGCCCTCGGGATTGGCCTTGAGTATGAAGCTCGTTCCCAGATCGACGATTTCCTGATCGGCAGTGTCCACCACAAAGCCGATGCCCTGCGGTGGCACGACGAGTTTGATCTCTCCCTGTTCCAGGAAGAGCCGCATCGGATCATCCAAACGCATCGAGAGCGGTGCGCCGGCGACCACGTGAACACCTGATTCCCGAAACGCCAACTCAATGAACCCGTTCGTCATCGAGACTCTCCCGGCCGCGAACAATTCATCCTCATCGGCCAAGGCCTGCTTCCCATCCATCAACGCATTGCCCTCCACCCGAATCACCCGCGCAATACCCAACTCGACCGTTGCCGGTTTCCCAGACATCAGAACGAACACGCCAACAACCAACGCAGCCGCGATCGCTCCGAGCGAAAGCCAGTTTGACTTCGCGCCGAAGGAAGTTCCTTCCACCACCCGTTCCTGCTCCGGTTGCGACACCAAGCCCTTCGTCTCCAATTCCTGCCACTT
The DNA here is from genome assembly GCA_049601855.1 of Limisphaerales bacterium. Lineage (GTDB taxonomy): Bacteria > Verrucomicrobiota > Verrucomicrobiia > Limisphaerales > JAYPXF01. The sequence continues at coordinate 5,928 of JBMYQZ010000325.1, forward strand.
CGCATCGATTGTCGCCAGCGAGCGCAAGGTGCTCCGCGCTTTCGCATTAGAGCGCAGCAAATCCTCCAAGGTTTCCAACTCTTCCGGCGAAATCCCGCCGTCGAGGTAACTATGCAACAAATCCAATTCTTCGTCTTTCATCACGTCTGCTCCAACGAACGGTTCATACAATCAAACAACTGCTTCCGAGTACGCGCCAACAACTGGTAGAGCGCCCCCTCCGTGCGATCCATCTGCGTGGCCAATTCACGAATGGACGTATCCCTTGAGTAAGCCGCCAGAGCCAACTCACGTCGCTCCCGCGGCAACTTCCCGATGCAGGAATCCAAGACCTCCAATTGCCGATGCCGCAACGACATCTCTTCTGCCCCTTCCTCCGCCAGCAACTTTACCACATCCTCCGCCAACACCAGCCGATCCCGCGCATACCGCCGTCGCGCCATCAACAGTTCATAGCGCGCGATCATACACGCCCACGGTCCAAACGCCTTGGACTCATTCAGCGACGAAAACTTCCGCCAAGCCACCACACTGACCTCCTGCATCACCTCATCCACCTCCTGCGCCCGCGGACAGCAAGACTTTACAAACGCC
>JBMYQZ010000326.1:0-6517 GCA_049601855.1 Limisphaerales bacterium
GTGGTCGCACCGCTCGTCCGCTTCCCGGAGGCCGCAACCCGCGGATCAACCCCGCCCGAACTGCCCAGTGATGTCAAACTATGTGGCATGCGTTCGTTGAATGGTAAGGTTCGGGTCATGTTCGCTCTAACTCCACCGGGCGAGGATACGGAGTTCCTGAGCGTGCCTGAGGGCGACCGCAGCGGCCCCGGCGGCATCGAAGTGCTGGAAGGCGGAGTTGATATCGATAAGGGAACTGTCCGCGTGAAGGTAAAGGGGGTTGAAAAAACGCTTTCGATCGAGGACGACGGTTACCAGGGTGGTGGAGCCAAGGCGAAGGGTGGTCGCACCGCTCGTCCGCTTCCCGGAGGCCGCAACCCGCGGATCAACCCCGCGCCCTCGACCGCCAGGCCGACCGGTAGCCGCATTCCGGGACCACCGGGCACTCGTTCAACTCCCTCCAACAGTTCCACAACGCGAGGTTTCCCCCGCCCGATCCGGACCAGTTCCAGTCGCTCCCAACCCGTTCGGACGACCGGTACGACCGCGATACCGGCCCCGACCGCAAACCGTACCGTTCGTCTCAACACGAGTGGTCAGATGACCAGCGTGAACCCTCCGAAGCCGATACAGACGATGAACGCGATCGATCAGGAGATCGTGATGCGCGCTACACACCTGAATGAGCAACAGAATCCCAAGGCGATCGAGGTGAACGGAAAGCTCATCAATCTTACCCCACCTCCATTGCCGCCGATGCGCCAATAGCCTCCGTGCATGGCGCCAGGATGGCATCCGTCATCCCGTGAATGATCTTCTTGTCCGCGGGACAAACCGTGGCCAGAACACCCCCCAATTTCGTCCGAGCCTGATCCCAATTGCCGGTCACAAAGTAGTAGGGACACAAACGCACCCTCCCCTTCATTTCGCGCAGTTCTTCCGATTCGAAGTCAAACCACTGGGCGTTCACCGATCGTGGTTTGTGGTAATCCTGCAAGACATAGGGCGAGGTGGGGAAACTCTCGATCGCCCGATCCACTGCCCCACTCCATTCCTCCACCGAAAGGTCACTGCCGTAGTGAACTCCGCGGGCGCCCCAAGCTTCCTCCGAGAAACCGGACACCTTCAGGATCAGATTACGCTGCTTTTGTGACAGGCCCTTGAGTTGGGTCCAGTCCGTGAGATTCAAGCGGGGAATGGCGCCTTGCGGCGGCAATGGAGTCGGATCAACCACCCACGAATACGGCACGTGTTGCTGCATTCGTTGGAAGAACGCCTCACCGAGTTCGCGCCGCCAGAAATCGTGCAGGTTTCGATTCCACAGCAACGCGAGCAACATCTTCTCCTCCATCACCGGTTTGAATGGCGGAGTCATTTGAACCTGTTTCGAGCGGACGGCATCCAGCAGCGCCGTCGTCGCGGAGACGTTCTCCAGATCGAACAGTTCGAAGAAGCGATAGACCGCGTCGCCTTCGCGGAAGTCAGTGAAGTCCGAATCGTGGACTCGAAAGCGTTCGTCATCGATTTCGCCGGCCAACCATTCCATCTCCGGTCGATAAGTCGCAGATTCCTCAGACACCATCAGGTGCACTTCCGGAGCGTCACCAAAGATGGATTCGAATCCCTCGATCATGCCATTCGCACCACCGACGATCTGATGGGTTTCATCGATTCCGGCGTAGACCTGCCCTAGACAGCCGGTGAGTCCAATCCCACCGGGTACGCTGTCGAGTTCCGTGATACTGAATCCGTCCGCCGTCAGCAGAATATCCGGCCGAATCACGCGCGGCACATCGTTTTTCAACGAGGCGTGCCGCTGCGCTTCGAGCAGGTCGTTCGGTTTGCCTCGATCCAGCCATTCCGCGACCCAAGCGGGCTCCTTGCCTTCGAGGCTCCGGCGGTAGAGCAGATTGGTCGCCCGATAAAACTTGAGAATAACGCGGCCCAGAAACTCGAGATCCTTCAGCAGTTTCTTGCTCAGGGGGAACGGCGTGGGCGAGATGCGCCACGCACGCTCGGCAAAGAGAGCGTCTTTTGGCAGACCGTCACGAACGGCATGGGCCAAGGCGGCCGGATCTTTGGAGACGGCCTCGCTCATGGTCATTCACGAACCTGGCCGGTGCCGGTGATCTGCCACTTGTAGGTCGTGAGTTCCTCCAAACCCATCGGACCCCGCGCACCAATCTTATCCGTGCTGATGCCGATCTCGGCCCCCATGCCGAACTGACCGCCATCGGTGTAACGGGTGGAGGCATTCCAATACACGGCGGCGGCGTCGACCTCGGCCATGAACTGCCGAGCACGTTCCTCGTTGGCCGTAACGATGCTGTCTGAATGACCGGAGCCGTATTCGTTGATGTGATGGATCGCGGCGTCGATTCCATCCACCACGCGAACAGCAAGAATCAGGTCGAGGTACTCGGCCTGCCAATCGTCCTCAGTGGCATCCGCCATCTGGATGGAGGCTCCGGAGTTGGAGAGGATTTTCTTGGCGGCTTCATCGACACGAAACTCCACGTCTTGACCCTCGAAGGTCTTGGCAGCCGCGGGGAGAAACCGCTCCGCGATCGCCCGATCCACGATCAAAGTCTCGATGGCATTGCAGACACCGGGACGATGACACTTCGAGTTGAGCGCCACCGCTTCGGCCATCGCGAGGTCTGCTTCCCCGTCGACGTAGACGTGGCACACACCCTTGTAATGCTTGATGACCGGAATGCGCGCCGCGGAGGCCACCGCCCGGATCAGGCTCTCACCACCGCGCGGCATGCAGAGATCGATGTACTCCGTCATCGAAAGCAGGATCGGCACCGCTTCCCGATCAGTGGTGGGCACAACCTGGATCGCGTCATCCGGGAAACTGGAAACCGCTTCCTGCGCCGCCTCTACCATGATCGCAGCGATCGCCTGGTTGGAGTGAATTGCCTCCTTGCCACCGCGGAGAATAACGGCGTTACCGGACTTGAGGCAAAGGCTCGCAGCATCGGCCGTCACATTCGGACGGCTTTCGTAAATGATCAGGATCACACCAATCGGCACGGCGATCTTTTTCAATTCGAGACCGTTCGGACGAGTGCTTTCATCCAGAATACGACCGGTAGGATCAGGCAAATCCGCCACTTCGCGCAGGCCTTGCGCCATGCCTTCGATGCGTTTGTCGGTAAGTTTCAGACGATCGACCATGGCCCCGGAAAGTCCCATGTCGGCGGCCGTTTGCAGATCCTTCGCGTTCGCCTCGCGAATCGTGTCAGCTTGGGCCAGGAGCGCGTCGGCCATGGCGTTAAGGCAGGCGTTTTTCTCGGCGGTCGACAGACGAATCAAATCCCGGGCCGCGTTTTTCGACGCGTGGGCGAGTTTCGTCATTTGTTCCGTCAAATTCATGGCCGCGAAACATAGCGGCAAAGAGGAAATTGGAAAGCAGAGATGCGGCGCCTATCGTCACGCCGTGGCGGATGCCCATTTCTACTTCGAACGATTCGGCTGGTGCGAGCGGCAGTTGGCTGCCCCGGTCCCGACCGATCTGCGTCTGGTCGTCGTAATCCCGTGCCACGACGAACCGGACCTGATTGGCAGCCTCAATTCACTGCAGGAATGTGATCCCATCGACGGAGTGGAGGTGATCGTTGTGATCAATGGCGCCGAACCCGATGCGCAGAACGAGCGTTCTCGCAGCGAACTACGGGAGTGGATCAAGCCGTGGTTTGGTTTGCACGTGATCGAGGCGAACAACCTTCCCCGGAAACATGCGGGCGTCGGCCTCGCCCGCAAGATCGGCTTGGACGAAGCCGTCCGCCGCCTGGCTGAGGTCGGCCGCGAGGAGCACGGCGTGATCGTCTGCTACGACGCGGATTGTCGCTGCGATTCGAATCTGCTGGGCGAGATCAGCAACCACTTCGAATCGAACCCAAATTCACCCGGCTGCAGCGTCTACTTCGAGCATCCATTGAGTGGCGACCTTGAGCCGCAAATCTACGAAGCCATCACGCAATATGAACTGCATCTGCGCTATTACCTCGAGGCGTGTCGGTTCACTGGTCACCCCTTCGCGTATCATACGATCGGCTCCAGCATGGCGGTGCGGTCCGGGGCGTACATTCGCCAAGGCGGCATGAACAAACGCAAGGCGGGTGAAGACTTTTACTTTCTGCACAAGATCATCCCGCTGGGTGAATTCGGCGAGGTGAACACGACGCGGGTAATTCCTTCACCCCGCATCTCCGATCGCGTGCCGTTCGGGACAGGGCGGGCGGTGGGAGAATTCTGTGCGGGCAGCGACAATGTTCTGCGTTCGTATCCGCTGGAGGCATTCCGAGATTTGAAACAGCTGTTCGCGGATGTGAACTCACCCACGAACAAGAGTCCGCTGCGTGAGTTTCTCTCCGAAATCCGGTTCGAAGAAAACCTGGCGGAAATTCGAAGACAGACGTCCAACGATACCGCGTTTCAAAAGAGATTCTTCCGCTGGTTCGACGCATTCACACTGATGAAGTACGTCCACCATGCGCGGGACACAAAGTACGGAGCGCCGCCGGTAACCGAAGCGGCAGGCGAACTTATGGGGCCGGGCGAACCGCGGGAACTGCTACTGGCCTTGCGCTCCCGGCAGCGCGAATTTTCTCCGGCGGAACGATAACCTCCAGGGTCATGCCGGGCAGAAACTCTTCCGGCAGATCTTCAACCTTTCGTTTGTCCTCCACTACCCGGACGGTATAGCCAAGTTCCTTGGAGAGCTTCCGGAGGGTGATGATGCTGCTGACGCTGCCGTAGGCAAGGAAGCAACGGCCACCGGGATTCAGGTGATCGGGCAAACCCTTCAGCAGGGTTTCGAGCAACTTGAAACCAGGATCGTAAAGAGCGAATTCAAAATCGTTGCCAGGTTTGCGATCGACCCACGGGGGATTCGAAACGATCAGATCAAATCGTTCGTTCTTGCCGATCACCGCGAACGCACCCGCGTTGGTCTTGGAAACGAGACGGCAGTCGAACTTGTCTTTCCAGCCGAAACGTTCGGCATTGTATTTGGCACAGGCGTGAGCAGCGGGATTGATGTCCGTGCCAACGACCTGCGTGGCGCCCTGGCTCAGCGAGCAAAGAGAAAGCAGCCCCGTGCCAACGCCGATTTCGAAGACCTTCTTGCCGCGGGCAATATTGTTCGTGCGAATCTGACCGCGGAGCGAGGGCGTGTCTCGCGGATCCCAGAAGACGTTGTCAAACTGCGCGACCGACCAGCGCAGATCGTCGATCACGCGCCAGGCGTGAAGGTGCTGCCCTTTGGGTACGGGCTTGTTGATGACGATGCCCGGGGCAGCGGCGGCGGAACTGAGAACGGTCAAGAGTAAGGCGAGCAATATCTTCATGAACCTTTGCGGCGGATCAGGTGAATCGGGTGTTCGTCGAGCAGGTTGAAATGGATTCCTTCGATCTTCTTGGGGTCGAAGAAATTCACTCCGGCATAAAAATAAATCGGCACGATGATGAGGTCGTCGTGGATGATCTTTTTCTCCGCGGACTGAAGGAGGCGTTTGCGCTCTTCCTTGTCGGTCTGCTGATTGGCGGCGCGGACGAGCTCGTCGTAGGACTCGTCCTTCCAACCGGTCCGATTGTTGCCATTGTTGCTCATGAACAAGTCGAGAAAGGTGTTGGCGTCGTTGTAGTCACCGATCCAGGAACTGCGGCTGAGGTCGAAGTTCAGTTTGGATTGTTCGTTGAGGTAGACCTTCCACTCCGTTTGGCGGATCTCCATCTTCAGGCCGAGTTCCTTTTCCCACATGGCCTGCAACTCGACGGAGATCTGGGCGTCAATCGGCGCATTGTTCATCAGGTAGGTGAAGACCGGGAAATCTTTGCCCCCGGGATACCCCGCTTCGGCGAGAAGCTTGCGGGCCTGCTCAGGATCGTAGCCGATGCCCGCCGGTGATTCGTAGTCCGCCGTACCCAGGGGCACGAAATGATTGGCCACTTGTTCTCCCGCCTTGGTGATGTTGTTGACGATCCGTTTCTTGTCGATGGCCATCGCCAGAGCCTTGCGCACGCGAATGTCGTCGAAGGGTTTCCGCGTGACGTTGAAGCGGAAGAAATAGGAACCGAGATACCCAAAGGTATGGCAGTCCGGACGCGGGCGAAGGACATCCATGAGCGAGGAGGGAATCAGGCTCTTGTCCCAGATGATGTCCGCTTCACCCGACTCGTAGAGATTCAACGCGGTGGTGGGAGAACTCATCGGAATGAAATCGACGACCTTGCTCCTCACTTCGTGCGACGCCCAATGCTTGGGATTGGCCTTCACGCGAACACGATCATTGAGCTTCCAGAACTCCATCTGGTAGGTGCCATTGACGGGCAGGCCCGGTTCGATCACCCAGCGATCCCCGTGCTGCTCAATCCAGTGTTGCGGCACGATGGCCAGCGTGGGAAAGGAACAAAGATCAAGGAAGAAAGCGGTTGGGCCCACCAGGCGAACCTGTACGGTGTGTTCATCCACCGTCCAGACCCCGACATCATCCGCCCTCGCCTGGCGGTTGGAACCGGAGGCATTGCC
>JBMYQZ010000327.1:0-6515 GCA_049601855.1 Limisphaerales bacterium
CATCGTTATCACGAGTTGGAACAAGGGATGCGCTATGGAAAAGGTGAAATGCCATCAAATGGGGACGTGACGATCCGTTCGCTGGCGGTGCTGCCATTCGAGAACAGCAAGCCCAACGACACTACCAACAGTTGGGTCGCGACGACCATGCGCGATGAAATCCGCATTCGACTCGGGGCGTTGAACGGTCTCACCGTCAAGACCGGCTACGAAACCTTGAGCGAGTTCGGTGGCACGGCCGAGGAAATGGCCGCGAAACTGAGTGTGGATGCCTTGATTACCGGCAGCTTTCTATTGCACCAAGGACAGTTGGAAGTGCGCATGTTTCTGGTCGATGGATCGACCGGCGCGGAAAAGGCGCTGGGAAGACACGAGGGAACGGACACCGGAATCCTGGGCCTCCAGAAGGAAGCCGCCATCACCATCGCCAGCCAGATTCGGTCGGACGTGTCAGCCCTCGAACTGGAGCAGATCGCCCAGGCAAACGATATCAAGCCGGAAGCTTACATCGCGTTTCGTGAAGGATTGACGCAATTGGACACATTTACGCGAGCCGGGTTCTCCGGAGCGATCAAATCTTTCGAGCAGGCGATCAAACAGGATCCGTCGTTCATTGCCCCGCGCATCCGCCTGGCATATTCCCACTGGCTGCCAATGATTTGGGGGACAAAACTGGGCACGGCTCGTGAAGGATTTCAACGGGCCAACGCCGTGCTTTCTGAGGCGCGAATCGCTTTTCCTGACGAACGTTCGATTCCCGTGGCTCAGGCCTATTTTAACATGCTGTCAGAGTTCGACTGGAAGGGAGCCAAACAGGCTTTTGACGAAGAACTCTCCGTTCCCGGATTCGATCAGGAGGTGCATGTGATGCGCTGTTGGTACTTACTGTTCGTCGAAGGCCGCTATCATGAAGCGCTGCGTTCCGTTGACCGGGCCTTGGCCATCGACCCGGACCGTTTGGGCTACCAGGACGCAAGGGCCGAGGTCTTCGCCTTCATGGACAACGAGGCGGAAGCGCTGCGATTGAACCAAGAGATTCAGGATCGGCAACCGGACGGTTTCGATTGGCTCTGCAATATCGCGCACAACCTGAAGAACCTCCAGCGTCTACCTGAGGCACTCACTGCGGCGGAAGAAGCCGTTCGCGTATCCGGTCGCAATCCAAGCACGCTTGCGGTTTTGGCGGAAATTCACGCCGCGATGGGCGACGATGCGAAGATGCAGACGCTGTTGGACGAGTTGGCGACGCAGGAGAAATCAGGAATCTTTGTCCCGTCCACATGGGTGGCCCGGGTTCATCTCACCAAAGGAGATCTGGACCTGGCTGTTTCGCTGCTGACGTCAGCATATGAAAAGAGGGAAGGGAATTCATTCCTCTACCACCTGCGCAAGATGGATGTGGTCCGAGCCCTGGCCGATCATCGGGGCTACTGGGACTTGATTGAACGGATGGACTACCCACGCTTTCCAATCGATCATCCATTTCACGACAAGGAAAAGGTTATGCGTTCCAGGAATAGCGGTGTCCACTCGAAGTAGCGTGGATCAATCAACCGAGATTTTGAGACGGGATATCGGTGGCGAAACAGCCTCCTTGAATCGGGGCTTGCGAACTCCATCTGTCATTATCCTCCGACTATTCCTGCTGGCGGGATATCTCTACTCCTTCGATGTGTCTGCGGCCGGCGCTCTTCCTGGATCAGTTGAGCAGGCGCCTTTGAAATTGCTAATGAAGGAGACACCGCAGCCGGCCTACGGCGTCGTGCCGCCAAAACAGATCACGGGGCGGGTGATGTTACATGCGGAAGGAAGAGTTGGAGGGGCCGCAGGCGTCTCAGTCACGGACGGATATTCGGTCGTCAGGACCGATGTCCATGGGAACTACGAATTGAAGCCTAACGCGGGTGCGGTGTTCGTATATCTGACTCGACCGACGGGGCTGGATATCGTGGGCGACTGGTATCAACCGCTGGCGAAGCGCGTTGATTTCGAACTGACGCAGGCAAAGGACGACGAGAATGATTTCGTTTTCGTACACGTCACTGACACGCACGTCTCTCGGAATGCGAGATCCGTCGCGGGGCTTAGTCGATTCGTTCGGGAAGTGAATGGGTTCGAACCGCAACCTCGTTTTGTCGTCAACAGTGGCGATCTTCTGAACCTCAGCAAATCACTGGCGAACACTCCAGCGGCTGGCAGGGCCGATTTTCGCAACTACGTCGGCATCATGAACCATCTGGAGATGCCTTGTTACAACGTGGCTGGCGACCATACCGATTCATCATATCGACTGGATGAGTTTCCCCGCGGGGACCATCGTTGCGGCAAGCCGTTGTATTGGGAGTTCCTCGGGCCACACTTCTTTTCCTTTGAGTATGGCCGGATTCATTTCATGTCGATCGACTACGGCTACCACCTCGGACGTAAACAACGAACGGTGAACGGGCAGGTTCGCGAATACCCCACGTTGGAGGTCCAACCCGTTCATCTCGAATGGATGAAACAGGATATGGCCGCCCGCACCGATAAATCGTTTATCATCACGACGTCGGAAAGTGATCTGGTCAAATATTGTCCCGGTTTCCCGGAACTCGCGAAGGAACATGACATCCGACTGCAACTCGTAGGCGACCATCACGTGGTATCCTACAAGTCGAGCCCGGTTCCGTATCGGGTGGGAGGTGCCTTGGCTGGCTGTTGGTGGAATCCGAAAGCACGACAGCTTTGCCCGGACCTCTCGCCGCAGGGATACCTCATCTACCGGGTGCAGGATGAAAGGCTGGAATCGTTCTACAAAGGTCTCGGGCAACGAGTGGCGGTTGTCTCGCATCGATTCGGGGCTCCGTGGCAGGGAGGAATTGAATTGCAGGCTCATCTGGTCCAACCGCGGGAGGGCGAAGGTCTTGAATTCTCCCTGGACGGAGAGACATGGAAACCGCTGCCGGAAATTGCCCGTCCATTCTATCGCAGCCTTCATGCCGTGCAGATCGACACGACCAGACTGAAGGATGGATTGCGTGAACTTCGCGTGCGCAGCACATCAAGCGGTGAAGTGCGCACACAATCGGTGGTGGTCGCAAATCATCCGGACGCCGCCTCCCAGACCGAGGATGCCATGCTCAGATTCACCATCGCTCCCAACAACGGATGGACAACTCCCCGGGCACCGGCCGGATCAGTGGAGATTCTTTTCAATCGGCGTTCGGTTGGAAGATTGAAGCGGAAGGTCGCCGGGCCGGTTTCCTTCCGTATCCCAGCGGACCTGTTGCGGGCGGCCAACACGCTTTCGTTTCGCTTTGCCGATCGCGGCGACGGCATGAGCTTCACCAGCCCGATTCTGGCCCATCACGGTCGCGCTATCCACGATCCTCGTGATACTGCCATTCGTGAAATCAAGGTAGCGCATTGGGGCGCTGCGGCCGCGAAATGGGGTGGGTTCATTGCGGGCTCGGCCGAGCCACCGGTCGAAACACCGTTTCATCGCAAACAGAACGTGTTCTGCTTCGTGTTGCCGGACGAAAACTGATTGCACAGTGACGTGATCGAGACGGACTGGGTGTTGCGATCGCGTGATCAGGGAACTAACCTGCGGATGGCTTCGGGCGATCATGGATATCACGAACAAGACGAAAAAGGCGTTTAGCCTTCCTTTGCCGGGCGGCAAGAAACTGTTTCTCGGTCCCGGACGCACCGGACAGGTGGCACCGAAGGCTTTGCAGCATCCTCCATTGATGAAACTGATCGAAGCGGGCGACGTTGAGGCGGCTGAAGGGTCTTCGAACCCGAATGAGGTAGCCGATGGGAATGCCGGTGTCTCCTCCGGCTCCCGGAACACCGGGACCGGCGCGATGCGTCAGTCGGGGGATCGCTGAGTGTTGGGTAACTGAGACTGATATCTGCGTCAGCATCTTGCTCGTGAAACCGTTTAAAGGGAGAGGCTCGGCAAATCATCCCCCCGTCTGGATTACGGGGGCGCAGCGCGTGGCGTTTGATGGAGCGGAAACAACGGCGCACCGATTGGCCTCCGGTTCCGGTGGTTGGGTGGAACGACTGGGCGAGGATGTGATCGTCTCCTTCAAGAGCGACGATGCGAAAACGGAGCTATTGAAAGGTCTGAAGCTATGGACGTCCAAGACCGATTGGTCGCCGACGCGGGTCTTCACGCGCTTCATGCCGACGCGCAATGCGGAGCGGGTGTCGCCGATTCTGCACGAAGGTGACGCTTCGTTGTCCTTGAAGACAACCGTAACGGAGGCTGGAATTCGATACCGTCTCGACATCGCGGCGGGATACAGTCATGGGCTCTTCCTGGACCAGCGACTCAACCGGGCAAGGTTGCAGAACCTCCAGCCGAAGCGGGTGCTGAACACCTTTGCCTACACCTGCAGTTTTTCCGTCGTCGCCGCACTCGCCGGGGCGGAGACGGTGAGCGTCGATCTTTCCCGCAAGTCCCTCGATCGGGGACGTCACAATTTTGAGCTGAACGATCTGGATCCAGCGAGGCATCGCTTTGAGGCTGATGACACCCTCGAATTGCTGCCACAACTCGCGAGTCAGCATGAAAGCTTCGATGCCATTATTCTCGATCCCCCCACTTTTTCCCGCAGCGGCAAGGGGAAGGGACGGCGCTGGCGGGTCGTGGCTGATTTCGAGAACCTGCTGATGAACGCCCTGGAAGTCGCAGCGCCAAATTGCGCGATTCTTCTTTCCACCAATTGCACCAAGCTTAATTCGGCTGAGCTGAGGCGGCGTGCACGGCTCTGCGCCAAGGCTGGGCGGCAAACGGCCGACTACCTGGAGATGGAATCCCCGATCGATTTCCCTCCCGGCCACGGGGCCAGCACGCTGTGGATGATGTTGCGCTGATGATCGGAAGGAGGCACTGGAACGCGCGAAGCTCCGTTGCTTCGGCGCGTCCGCTTACATCGTCACCCAGACCGGTGAAGACCAAGCCATGTTGCCGTCGGTTTGTTCGATGCGGAGGTAGTAACGGTTGTCGCCTTTGAGCGGTTTCGGGTCGGTCCATTCGCCGGAGAAATCGAGCTTGGGTTCGAAGACTTGGTAGTTCTGCTCATTGCGAATGACGGTGATGCGTTTGATTGGGGCAGTGCCGTCGACGGTGAACTTCAGCTTCGGGTTGGTCTTCGATTTGATGACGGTGCCCATCGGGCTGCCGTTGACGGTGAACTCGATGAAGATCTTGTCGGTGCCGGCGATGGTGCGGCGGGCGTTGAAACCTTCGATGATGCCTTCGCGGGTGAGTTCCTTCACGTAGACGCCGCCGAAGGAGACATGCGTGGAAATGTGATCGGAGCTGGCGAAGACGCCGAGCTTGAAGCCGTTATGCAGGGCGCGTTGGTAGACGCCGCGATTGTGGTCCTTGTTGCCGAAGTCTTTGATCGGTTCCGGTGGTTTCGGGAATCCTTTCACACCGCGTTTGTGCGGGGTGTAGGGCTCGGTCCTGGTCATGCCGACGGTGGGTTGAGGAGCGCCCAGCCCTTCGTAGCTGATGCGGGCGCCTTGGAAGATCTCGACGATGTTTTCGATCTGGTTGTCGATGGACTTGTATTTATCCCAGTCCGTTCCCATACCGGTGGCGCCAGTGTGGCTGATGGCAGAGACGGGTTTTCCGTATTGCCGGAGGACATCCCACAGCTCGGGCGGATTGATTTCAAGTTGGCCGGGCTTGGTTGGATATTTTGCGTGCCACTGCGAGTTTTCGTAGAGCTTGCGCTTGATGTAGACGATCGGGCCGCCGCGTTGGGCGAAGACGACGTTGCGATGTCCCCACGGGAAGCGTTGCTCACGTTCGTAGGCGTACAGCGAATGGAATTTGCCGTAGGAGTGGAAGACATCGACGAGTTTTTGCGTCTGCCACCACTCGTAGGGATCGTAGGGTTTGCCGATATCGGTATGGTCGGAGGTCCCGAGGAAGTCCAGGTGCGCCATGTCGTAGGCGTAGCGATAGTGCTCGACGATGCAGCCATCGAAGCCGGTCCGGCAGTTGGAGAAGTCGGTGTGACGATGCAGGTCGCCCCAGAGGAGGGTGTATTCCTCGCCGTTGACCGTCCACTTGTTGTGCTCGTCGCGATGCCGGGGCGGAGTTTCGTCGTTGAGATATTCTTCAGGTTGTTTGAGGAAACGGATGGAGGTTTTGGCCCGTCGATCATTCTTGAATTTGGTCGGTTCAAGTTTGCCAAGGTAGACGCCGGAGACACCGCAGAGCTTGTTGATCCGCTTGTCGCTGGGCCAACCGACGAACACTTCCTTTTTGCTGTTGCAGAGCAAGCTGACCCTGCGGTCCTGTCCAAAAGTGCTCTCGGGAACGACGAAAGGCTGCGTCCATTTTTCGCCCGCAGGATTGTAGCGGAGCAGGGCGACTCCCCAGCGCGTGCGGGTGAAGTAGCGGTAGGCGATGAGCGGGATCCCCGCCGGGGTGAGTCCGACAGTCGGCAGATTTAGATTACTGGCACCCTTCGGCAACGGTTGGCCGTTGCCGGCCACCTTGACCTCGG
>JBMYQZ010000328.1:0-6510 GCA_049601855.1 Limisphaerales bacterium
TCCGAAAGCGTCGGAACCACGATGCAGTCCTCGCCGTCTTTCCAGTTCACCGGGGTGGCGACCTTGTGGACGGAGGTGAGCTGCAGCGAGTCGATCACACGCAGAAGTTCGACGAAGTTGCGGCCGCAGGAAGCGGGATAGGTAATGATCAATTTCACGGTCTTGTCCGGACCGATGATGAACACCGAGCGCACCGTCGCGGTCTTGTCGGCATTCGGATGAATCATGTCGTAGAGCTCGGCGACCTTGCGATCCTGGTCGGCGATGATCGGGAAGTTCATCGTGCAGCTCTGCGTCTCTTCAATGTCCTTGGACCAGCCCTTGTGGTCTTCCAGCGGATCGACGCTCACTGCGGCGACCTTCGTGTTACGTGCGTCAAACTCACCCTTGAGCTTGGCAGCCTGGCCAAGTTCGGTCGTGCAGACCGGAGTGTAATCAGCCGGATGCGAGAAGAGGACTCCCCAGCCGTCGCCGATCCATTCGTGCCAATTGATGTCGCCCTCTGTGGTCTGGGCGCTGAAATCAGGTGCGGTATCTCCGAGACGTAATGCCATATTGCTTGATAGGTATCTTGATTATTCTGTTGAACGGGCCGGCAAAATACAACGGACCCCGAAACACTCAAGCGATAAACAACCCTGCCCGCACCCAAATTGGGGATTCCGCAATCCGACATCCAATGCCTATCCTCCCGCCGTGAAACCGAAACACACACGGTTCCTGAGTCTGGGAATGGCCACCCTCTTCGCCAGCGGTTGTATGCAGCTGGGTCCCAAGACAATCGCGCCCGCACAGTTCAGTTATAATCGCGCCATCGTCTCGTCTTGGAATCAGCAGTTGTTGTTGAACCTGGTCCGTCTGCGATACCGAGACACCCCGATGTTTCTGGACGTCAGCAGTGTGGTGACCAGTTTCTCGGTCACCGCCAGTGCCTCGGCCAGTCATGGATTCGGTTGGGGCGGCGGCGGCAACGAAGAGATCAACGGCAGTTCCGGACTCAGCTACAACGAGCGCCCCACCATTTCCTACCGGCCACTCACGGGTGATGCCTTCACCCAGCGGCTCCTGACGCCGCTCACTCCCGGCACCTTGGTGCTGTTGGCCAATTCGGGCTTCGGTATCGAGCGCGTGTTGATGTCCTGCGTGGAGGAAATCAACGGCGTCGGCAACGCACCCGCAGTGCCCGGTTCGATTCCCGTAAACACGGACGAATTCGAGCGCTTCCGCAGCGTCGCCAAATCGCTCGAAAACCTGCAACGCACCGGCGGGTTGGAAGTCCAACTCGACGTCGCCAACACCAAAGAGTTCGTCATCAACCTGGACGTTCACGAAAGTTCGCGCGGCCAGTTGATGCAGTTTCTGGAAGCCTTTGATTATCCCACCAACTCGACCCAGTTGAAGATCTCGAGGCACCGCACCAATCGCGGCACGAATGAAGTTTCGATCGCCGGAAGATCCTTGATGGCCATGATGTCTTTCCTCGCCCAAGGCGTCGATGTGCCGGCGGAACATCAGAAAGCCGGATTGGTCAGTACGCTCAAGAAAGACAACGGCATGGTGGCCCATCCGGACGAATGGATGCAGGACCTGATCAAGATCCGCACCAGCAAGACGCCGCCCTCCCGCTCCTTCGTCAGCACGCGGCATCGCGGCTATTACTACTACATTTCCGACGCCGATCTGGAGTCCAAGTCGACCTTCGCGCTCTTGAGTCTGCTCTTCTCCCTGCAGGCCAGCAGCGATGCCCGCCAGGGCACCCCCCTCATCACCATCCCGGCAAATTAAGTTTGTATCGCCCCGTAATTGTGAGAAGCTGCACGGCTCTTTTCGCCTGAGAAGAGACCGATTCATGCAGAAACTACTCTTTCCCGATCTCGGCATCGACGACGAGATCCTCAAAGCCATCGAAAAACTCGGCTTCGAACAGCCTTCGCCCATCCAGGCGGAGGCGATTCCCGTGGCCTTGTCCGGCCGCGACGTCGTGGGCCAGTCCCAGACCGGCTCCGGCAAAACGATGGCCTTCGGCATTCCGGCGCTTCAAATCGTGAATACCGCCGACATCGCCACGCAGGTATTGGTCATGTGCCCCACGCGCGA
Organism: Limisphaerales bacterium; assembly: GCA_049601855.1. GTDB lineage: Bacteria > Verrucomicrobiota > Verrucomicrobiia > Limisphaerales > JAYPXF01. Next base: position 2,098 of record JBMYQZ010000328.1, read on the forward strand.
ACTGGCCATGCAGGTCTGCACAGAAATCCATAAATTCACACCGTCCCGATCCCCCATCCGCGCCACGCCGATCTATGGTGGAGCAGCGTATGAGCACCAGATTCGCGCGCTCAAAAAGGGCAGCCAGATCGTGGTCGGAACTCCCGGTCGAATTCTGGACTTCGTCCGTCGCGGCACCTTGAAACTTGGCGGACTCAAGATGCTTGTCTTTGATGAAGCCGACGAGATGCTCGATATGGGCTTTCGTGATGAGATCGACGAACTCGTCAATGCGTTGCCCGAGAAACGTCAGACCATCTTCTTCTCGGCCACCATGGCGCGGCCGATTCGCAACCTGATCAACAAGCACACCAACGACGCGGCGGAGATCACGATCGAACACAAGGCGCTCACCGTCCCGACGATCGAGCAGCGTTTCTACGAAGTTTACGGCCGATCCAAGATCGAGGTCCTGTGCCGTGTGCTCGACACCGAGGAAGTGCGCAAGGCGATCGTCTTCGCGAACACCAAACGGGCAGTGGACGACATCTCCGATGCCCTCGTCGCCCGCGGCTACACTTCCGATCGACTCCATGGAGATCTCACCCAGACCATGCGCGATCGGGTGATGAAAAAATTTCGACTCGGGAACATCGAAATTCTCTCGGCCACTGACGTCGCAGCGCGGGGTTTGGACGTCGACGACGTCGACCTGATCTGCAACTACGACCTGCCCTACGACGAGGAAGATTACGTCCATCGGATCGGCCGCACCGGCCGCGCGGGACGTGAGGGCAAGGCGATCAGCCTGGTGACCGGTCGCGAGATCTTTCTCCTGGAACGCATCCAGCGCTACATCAAGACGACCATCAAACGTCACCGCATACCGAGCCTCGAAGACCTCGCCACGGGCCGAGCGGAAGGCTTGTCCGGCAAACTTCGCACCGTCTTGGAAAGCGGCGAATTCGCCCCGCACGACACGGTCGTCGAAAAACTCTTGGATGCCGGTTTCAGCAGCACCAACATTGCCAGCGCGCTCATTCATCTCCTGCTCAAGGAATCGGAGCGCAATCCTGAGGAAATCGCCGAAGATCGCCCGCATCGGCCGAAAGAACGCCCCGCCCGCGGAGCCAAGACCTCCAAGGCCCCGCACCAACGCGACACGCATCCCCGCGGTGGCGGCGGCAACCGCACCCGTATGTTCATCAACGTCGGCTCGATGGACGAGGTCACCCCCGGCCAGATCGCCGGTGCCATCTACAACACCACCGGCATCCCCGAAGGATCGGTCGGTTCCATCGACATCTACGAACGCAGCACCTTCGTCGAGATCCCGAAGGAACTCGTCGGCCAGGTCACCGAACGAATCACGAGCGCCAAGCTTCGCGGACGGAACCTTCGCATGGACGTCGCCGACCGCCAAGAGGCTCCCGCCCGCCGCTTCGGCAACCCGGATTCCGGCCAACCGCGCCGCAAAACGTTCATGAAAATGAGCGGCGAAGAACGTCCCCGTGGTCGGAACAAGAAATTCAGCAAACGCCCCCCCACGCCGCGACTAGGTTGATTGAACGGGGGCGCCAACATCCGCGGGGCGGACATCTCCGACAATTTGCATTGAGCCTCCGCACATCGGCTGCTACGAGGCAGGTGCATGCCCATTCCAGCACACCCTCCCGGCACCGATCCCGCCCAGATTCTTCGCTATCGCGATCGGCAATATGCGGCGGAACTTATCGCCACCGCCCTGCTCCACTTCGATTTCTTCACTTGGCTTTACGACTTCGATGAAGCGGACAACGCAGCCATCGCCCAGGAATTCGGCTTCGCTGAACGGCCGTTGGACGTGCTCCTGACTCTATGCCGAGCCAACGGGTTCATCTCAACCCGGGATGGCCGGCACAGTCTGAGCTCATCGGGCAGCGAACATCTGGTCAAGAGCTCCCCTTGGTTTCTCGGTCCATACTACGAACCGATTCGCGATACGCCCATCGTCGAGGCTTACTTGAAGGTCTTGGCCACCGGCAAGCCCGCCAACTGGCAGGCGAAGGATGACGGTAACGATTGGCACGAGTCGATGTTGTCGGAGGGTTTTGCCCAGAGTTTCACCGCCCTGATGAATTGCCGCGGCATGGCCTTCGGACAAACCCTCGCTGCCAAGACCGCTCCGTTGATCGGCGAACGCACTCGACTGCTGGATGTCGGAGGTGGTTCGGGCATCTACGCAGGCACGATGTCGACGGCGATCCCGCAGCTTCAGGGAACGGTCTTGGAACAATCGCCGGTCGACTCGATCGCGCGAATGGAGATCGAAAGTCACGGATTGTCGGATCGGATCGAGGTGGTGACGGCCGATATGTTCAACGATACGTGGCCGGAAACCGACGTGGTGTTGCTGTCCAACGTGCTGCACGATTGGGACTTTCCCGAAGTGCGCGCTCTCCTTGAGAAAGCCGCCGCCGCCTTGGACTCCGATGGCTTGGTGATCATCCACGAAGCGTTCTTGCACGACAATAAGACCGGCCCCCTGCCCGTCGCAGAATATTCTGCCCTGCTCATGAATATCACCCAGGGGAAATGCTACACGCCAAGGGAATACGGCGAGATCCTCGAGGAACTCGGTTTCAAGGTGGGTCCCTACGTCGACACCATCGCCGACCGCGGATTCATGACAGCGCTCAAGCGTTAGTTCTTGGCCTGTCGGAGCAGAAGTTGCTCCGTGACACGTTCGAAGATCACCTGCGCCAGCCGCTTCGCACCCCGCGGACTGTAGTGCACGGCATCGCAATACATCGCCTCTTTGGCGTCACGAAACGCATCTGCTGCCCAGACGAAATTCGTACCGAAGGCTCGGGCTTCCGCCATTTTCGCAAAGGGCGCATAACCGATCGCGCAGAGTCGGTGCTCCTCGTTTGGCTGCGTGAAGGGATAGGTGGCCGCATTGATCGGGTAGTCGCCAAAGGGCACGGGTTGGGCAAGGAAGAAAACGCCAACCCCGAAGCGTTGAGCGGCGCTTTCGATGAGCTGAACATTGCGTTGGTATCGCTCCAGGACCAGCTGCGCGGTCACTTCCCGGGCAGCGTCATTCTCCGGTCTCGGGGGTAAGGTACGAGGGATATCCGGAGCCATGCGATCGTGCAAACTGCTGGTGAATTCGGGCGCTCCGTCCAGCTGCCGAAAGTCGTTCAAGCCGTCGATGAACAGCGCCACGTTGGGTCGGTGACCGCGGAGCAACAGATTTTCGAAGAGCACGCGTTCCTGGGTCGAGAAATAGTAACCGGCGCCAAAGTTGTAACAGCGGACAGTCTGTTGCGGGAGCGAAGCCCGGAATTGCGATTCCAGAGACGACACGACGGTTTCCCAATCCGGCAGACCGTAGCCGAAGATTGTGGAGCCACCGAACACGAAGACGTTGAACGCCGAAGCATCGGGAGGCCATGGGTGCGTCGGGCCGGCGTTCTTTCGGACACCACCCGCACCAATGTTCACGAACTCACTCTCCTTGGGCCACGCTCCAAACTGAACGTAGGGCTGGTAGACGTATCTCACCGCAAAGGTCTGTCGTTGGATCTGATCAATCTCCTCGTCTGAAAACCCAGGATAAATCTTCGACCAGTCCACCTCGGGATACCAAATCCGGGCGAAGTTTTCGGAAGTGGATCCCGCATCGAAAACGAACAGGTCCTCACGCTCGCGTATCCGATCACGAATCCGCCAGCCGCCGAGAAAGATCACCGTCATCAGGAGAATCACGATAACCTGAAAGGCGCGCTTCAGTTTTGGGTCCGTACTCACTGATTGATGGTTGCTGCCACGTCGATCACGCCTCGTAAAAGTCCGTTCCAGTCTTCCTCGGTGGTTTCCCAAGTGCTGCTGAAACGGAGGACGCGTCCAGCGTCATCCGCTGCCAGTTTCATCGCGAGCAAGACGTGACTGGGATCTTCCTTGCCGCTGGCGCAGGCCGAACCGGTGGAGACAGCAAAGCCGGCCTTGTCGAGTTTGACCACCCAGCGTTGATGGCAGTCGTCGGCCTTGGGCATGAGAACGGAGACGGTGTTCCAAATTCGTGGGGCGGATTGACCAACGATTTCTGTGCCCGGGAGTTCTTGCAGGAGTTGGTCGATAAACTGATCTCGCAGGCACGCGCGATCAGCTTGGGCCTTTTCAGCGATGAGTTTCTCGCGGGCTTCGAGCGCCGCGATCATGGCGAGAACGCCGGGCACGTTTTCAGTTCCGGCGCGGCGACCTTCTTCCTGAGCACCTCCATGCAGCAACGACTCAAAGGTTCCTTCACCTGGCACCTTCAGAAATCCCACTCCCCGCGGACCGCCAAACTTGTGGGCGCTTCCGGAGACGAAGTCGCAATCGCCCAGCCCCTCCGCCGGAAGCTTGCCCAGCCACTGGGTGGCGTCACAGAAGAATTGCACCTTGGCGTCC
>JBMYQZ010000329.1:0-6472 GCA_049601855.1 Limisphaerales bacterium
TCGGTCATCAGGTGAATCGCGTCGATGCCCAAGGACCGAAACTGCCGCTTTAACGATGACTGCAACAGGTGTTGTTCCTCCGCAAACTGCGCCCGCAGACGACGATTGCCGGTGTCGATTTCCATCACCTCGCCGGTCTCGGCGTCTTTCAGCACGATCAAACCCAGTGGCGGCAACTCGATTTCGCAACGATCGATAATCTGCACCGCGACGAGGTCATGGCGCCGATTGACCTGCCGCAACGCGGTCTGCGCCCCCCGGGACATCGGCTGATCGGTGGTCGGCTGCGAAACCAGCCCCCGTCCGAACTGAATCGGCCGGCGTTGCTCAATGAAATCGGAGGCCACCACGACAATCGCTTTGTGGGCCGTGACGCGGTTGAGAAAACTCATCGCGGCAGGCAGATCAGTCCCCCGCTTCTCTGGTTGGAAGAACAGGATCTCCCGGATCACCCGCAGGACGTGACTGCGCCCCTTGCGCGGCGGAATGAACTTCTCAACCTCGCTGGTGAAAAGCAGCAGTCCGACCTTGTCGTTGTTGCGGATGGCGGAAAAGGCGAGCACCGAAGCGATCTCGGCGGCAAGCTCGCGTTTGGATTGTTCCCCCGAGCCGAAGAGGCCGGAGCCACTCAGGTCAACAGCGAGAATCACCGTCAGTTCGCGTTCCTCGACAAACTTCTTGATGAAAGGCTGGTTCATGCGCGCGGTGACGTTCCAGTCAATCGAACGCACATCGTCGCCCGGCTGATACTCACGCACTTCGTCGAAATTCATCCCCTGCCCCTTGAAGACGCTGTGGTAATGACCGGACAGCGACTCCGACACCAAGCGATTGGTGCGAATCTCAATCTGACGAATCTTCTTGAGGATCTCCCGCGGGATCATGGCACCGGCAACTCATCCAGAATCTTCTGCACCACGCTGTCGCTGGTCTTTTCCTCCGCCTCGGCTTCGAAGGTGATCGCCACGCGATGGCGCATCACATCAAGCGCAATGCTTTTGACATCCTGCGGTGTCACGTATCCACGTCCCTTCAGAAAAGCGAAGGCCTTGGCTGCGAGCGTCAACGAGATCGTCGCGCGCGGCGAAGCGCCCAATTGGATATATTCCTCCACTCGGATGTCGTAGCGATTCGGTTCGCGCGTGGCGTAGACCAGATCAACGATGTAGTCCTTCACTTTGTCGTCGACGTAGATCTCATTGATCACCTGACGCGCTTCCGCGACCTGTTTCACTTCGGCCACTTGGGAAGCAGTCGGGAGATTTGACGTGCGCGCCATGGTATCCAGGATCTGTCGTTCCTCATCACGGGACGGATATCCGATCTTCAGCTTGAGCATGAAGCGGTCGAGCTGGGCTTCCGGGAGCGGATAGGTTCCCTCCTGCTCGACGGGGTTCTGGGTTGCGAGCACGAGAAAGGGTTCTTCCAGATGAAAAGTCTGGTCACCGATCGTCACCTGGCGTTCTTGCATCGCTTCCAGCAAGGCACTCTGCACCTTGGCAGGAGCACGGTTAATTTCGTCAGCGAGCACAAAATTGGCAAAGACCGGCCCGCGTTTCGTGGTGAATTCCCCCGACTGTGGGTTATAGATCTGCGTGCCGATCACATCCGCCGGCAACATGTCCGGCGTGAACTGTAGACGCGAAAAACGCACGTCAAAACACGCCGCCAACGTGTTGACCGAGAGCGTTTTCGCCAGCCCCGGAACGCCCTCGAGAAGCACGTGACCGTTGGCCAGCAGGCCCACGGTCAGCCGTTCGACCAGGTATTTCTGGCCGATGACCACCTTGTTGATTTCCGTAAACAACGGCTGGACAAAAGTCGACACCCGCTGGACCTCTTCATTGATCGCTGTAATTCCGGCGCTCATTTCAATTTCGCTGCGTAGACATGGTTTCTGCCCAATTCGTTCAAAAATGGAGGCAATTGGCAATACTCCTCTCTCGCTTCAAGTCCTTCTGGCCCAAGGAATTCCGTCTTTGCGTTCACGGGGGATTTGCCTATTTTAGGCAGCAGCCAAGTTGAAGCAGGCTGTTGGTTTTTGAGTTATTCTCGCTACAAATCAGGGCGCTGGTTACACGAGCACTGGCAACAGATGTGGGCGGCCTATCTTGTCCTGATCATTTCTTTGATTCCGACAATCGTCGCTTACAAGCGTGTCGTGCGATTTTCGGACAGCCAGGATCAGGCGCGACTCCAGCGCATCATTCAGTCCCGACAGGGGCTGATCGGTCGCCGGCTTCAACGTCATCTCGACGTCATTCACCGACAGGCAGGCAATCTCGGCCGCGCCGGATTCGACGTTGCGGATTGGCAGGCCAATTTGGAGAACGCCGCCACTTTCCAGAATCACGACGCACTGCAGTCGCTTAGTTTCTTTGCCGTTGTCCCCGATGCGGCGACGACCAACGACATCCAGCTCCAACTGGACGGGCAACCCGTCACGATCCGCACCATCAAGACCGTCACCGCCGCCGGAGCCGTCAACGCCCCGGGTCACGACTTGAAGCAACTGACCGGACTGATCACACAGTCCGGCGATACGAAGAGCGACCAGGTCTCCCTGCTGGAGCTGGTCGATGAACACGCCGCCGTCAAGAAGGTCGAAGTCCTGCAACTGGTATCCCCGGTCAGCATTCAGCACGACGGTTCGGAGACCGTGCAGGGATTCGTCGGCGCCACCTTGCAATGGGAACCGTTGCTCACACCCAGTGCTGACGACGAATCGCCGCTTACCGTCTCGTTGAAGCCGGATGACGAAAACGGCTCCACGAGCGCGCAGGTGGAATTTGCCGAGCGCACCTTCGCCCTGCATTACGTCGCGCATCCTTCGTTCTACGACGTTTCACCGAGGCGCCTTTCCAGCTACGTCCTCTTCGGCGGTCTGTTTGTGAACCTGATGCTTTTCTCCATCGCCTGGATGCAGGCCAAGGCGCGCTACCGGGCCGAACAGCTCACCGACGATTTACGCGCCATTCAGGATCGTGATCGCATGCTCGAACGCGCCACCAACGACGCGATCTGGGATTGGGACATCAAGAGCAACCGGCTCGCCTGGAACGAAGCCGTGCAGGCGATGTTCCGCTACTCCGGCGATCAAGTCGGCAACACCATCGACTGGTGGCTCGAACGCCTGCATCCCGACGATCGCCGGCGGGTCTGGAACGGTCGCGAGACGGCGTATCAAACGGGGGGAGAATTTTGGGCCGATGAATATCGATTTCGTCGCGGAGACGGCAGCTACGCCTCGGTTATCGACCGTGGTTACATCATGCACGACCGCCAAGGGCTGGCGATCCGCATGATCGGATCCATGGTGGATATCACGCAACAGAAGGAAGCTGAGGAGGCCCGTCAGGAATCCGAGCGCAAGCTCGCCCTGCACGTCCAACAAACCCCACTGGCCGTGATTGAATGGGATCTTGATTTCAAGGTGACCGCCTGGAATCCGGCCGCGGAACGAATCTTCGGTTATGCCTACTCCGAGGCCATCGGCAAATCCGGGTCCGCACTGATTGTCCACGATCCCGGCCAGAACCCAAACCCGTTCCTCTTTTCCAATCTGTTGGCCGGCGAGTCCTTCCCTGATGACATTCGACAGAAGGTGAACGAGACTTGGCAGGAGGTCCTCAACCAGGCTGCCGCCGATTCCACCAGCGGCAACCGCATTTCCAGCCGCAGCATCAACGCCTTCGCCGTGGCCAATCGCACCAAGATCGGCGATTCCATCATGTGCGATTGGTACAACACACCGCTGATCGATTCTTCTGGCCAAGTGGTCGGCGTCGCCTCGCTCGTGCTCGATGTCTCCGCCCGCAAGGAGGCCGAGAACGCGCTCGCCGAGGAGAAGGAACGTCTGGCTGTAACCCTCCGCTCGATCGGTGACGGCGTGATCGCCACCGACACCGAAGGTCGCATCAATCTCATCAACAAACTGGCCGAAGAACTCAGCGGCTGGTCGCAAGACAAAGCGATGGGGCAACCCCTCAGCAAGGTCTTCAACGTCGTCGATCAGAAGACGCGCTCATCCTATCGCAATCCACTTTCGCACGTCTTGTCCTCCGGCGAGATCGTCGACCTGCCCGACGGCAGCGTCCTCGTCAGCCGGAACCTCTCGGAGAAACTCATCGCCGCCAGTGCCGCGCCAATCCACGACCAGGACAGCATGATCGTCGGCAGCGTGTTGGTGTTCCGCGACATTACCGACGAGCAGTCCATCGTCCAGGAACGCCTCCGTTCCAGCAAACTCGATTCCCTCGGCATCCTCGCCGGTGGCATCGCACACGACTTCAACAACATCCTCACCGCCGTCATTGGCAACATCTCCTTCGCCCGCATGTTCTCCGAGGCGGGCGACAAACAACACGACCGCCTCGAGGAAGCCGAAAAGGCCGCCATGCGCGCCAAGGATCTCGCGACCCAGCTGCTCACCTTCTCCAAAGGCGGCACACCGGTTCGCCAGACGGCTTCCCTGCCTGAGCTCATCCAAGACTCCACCGCCTTCGCCCTTCGCGGCTCCAACGTTCGCTGCGAGTTCAACACCGCACCGGATCTCTGCACCGTCGAGGTCGACCAGGGCCAAATCAGTCAGGTCATCAACAACCTCATCATCAACGCGGTGCAGGCCATGCCCAATGGTGGCATTGTCAAAGTCGATGCCCAGAACGTCGCAGTCGATGCCGACTCAAACATCCCACTCACGTTCGGACGCTATGCCCGTATCACCGTCAAAGACCACGGCAAGGGCATCGACGCCGAAGACCTCCCGCATATCTTCGACCCCTATTTCACAACCAAGGAAAAAGGAACCGGCCTCGGACTCGCCACGTCGTATTCCATCGTCAAACGCCACGATGGCATCATCACCGTCGAATCCACGATTGCCGAAGGCACTGAGTTTCACACGTATCTGCCCGCCTCCGAGAAGGAAGTCCAGACGCCGGTGCTCACTGAAGACACCCCGCTCGAGGGACAAGGAAACATCCTCGTGATGGACGACGAAGAGATCATCCGTGAACTCGCCGTCACCTCCCTCGAATATCTCGGCTACGAAGTCACCGCGGTCGAGGACGGCGAGTCCTGCATCACGAGCTACCAGGACGCGTTGAAGAGTTCCAAGCCATTCGATATCGTGATCATGGATCTCACCATTCCCGGCGGCATGGGCGGCGTCGAAGCCATTCAGCGACTCCAAGAACTCGACCCTAAAGTAACCGCGATCGTCTCCAGCGGTTACTCCAGCGGCCCCGTCCTCGCCAACTACGAGAAACACGGTTTCAAAGGCGTCGTCGCCAAACCCTACAAGATCGAGGATCTAGCCAAGGAATTGGCCAATCTGATGTCAAAGTCCGAACGGCGCTCCGCCCCCACGCAGGCCTGATCAGGGCACAATCACGCTTTTCGCTGAGAGCCATTCAGCCGTCGTATTCAGGGCCTCGTTCGCCTCCTCCAGCTTGAACCGATGCGTCACGGTCTCGTGGAAGGGATATCGTTCTGTGTTCGCCGCGAGCAATTTGATGGAGGTGTCGAGATGCCGCGGTTCGCTGGACCAGGAGCCGAACACCTGCAGTTGCTTACGCGTGATGACGTGGGGATTGAAGGAGATGGGGCCGCCATCGCAATAGTGTCCGAGTACGAGATACTTGCCGCCGTCGCGACAAAGCTCGACACCTTCCACCACCGCCTCTGGTCGGCCGACACATTCGAGCACCACATCCGCTCCATAGCCTCCGGTCAAATCTCGCACGGCGTCCAGGCGCGCCTTCGCATCGCTCACTTCTTCCAAATTGATCACCACGTCCGCACCAAATCGTTTGGCCGTGTCCAGGCGATGTGCCGGAGCGCCGATCACGATGATCTTTTCCGCACCCGCTTCCCGCGCTACCGCGAGCGCTGCGATACCTACGGGGCCTGCTCCCTGAACCACCACCGTGTCACCTTTTTCAATGCCGGTTCGCTCCACGCCATGCACCGCCGTGATCAAGGCGCAACCCGCACCGATGACCGATTCCGTCGGCATTTCATCCGGCAATTTGAACAAGGTCGCCCGCGGTTGCAGGAAATGATATTCGGCATAGCCACCGAGGAAGTGGGGGGCTTCGTCGCAACGATATCCGATCCCATACGCCTTCCTTGCCGCGCAACGTGTCGGTTGCCCCTTTTCTTTGCAGTAATAACACTCGCCACAGGAAGTGGCGGAATTCCACGTCACGCGATCGCCCGGTTTAAGTTCTTTGCCCGTCCAATCGGTCAGTCCATCGGCGCCCAGTTCCTCAATCGTCCCAACCGTCTCGTGGCCCAGGATCACTGGCAATTGGATCGGCAGTTCCCCCCTCCACAGATGCACGTCCGTGCCACAAATCCCCGCCATTTCCGTCTTCACCAAGATGGCGCCGTCGCTCACGCGATCGGGAAGCGGATACTCACACACCCGCAACGGCTCATGATACTTGTCCAGGACGGCAGCTCTCGC
>JBMYQZ010000330.1:0-4073 GCA_049601855.1 Limisphaerales bacterium
GCAAGAAGCCTTCGCTTTCCTCCATTGGTGAGACGCTCAAGCAACATCGCTGGACACTCTTCGTGTTCATCGCGGTCACGATGATACCCGGCTGTTTGATGGGTGAAGTAAAGATTGGTGGAATGGAGAACAGCTATCACACGCTTTACTACCTGCTGGCGGCGCTCGGGCTGGTGGCCTATCGCTGGATCTCTTCGGCCGAAGGTGAACGCAGGCAGGTTGCGCTGATGGGAGTCTATCTGGTGACGGCGGTCATCATCGGATTGCAATCCAAGGAACTCGTCAACCTGCTCCGGGCGCGCAGCGTGTGGCAGAATGCCCAACAGGAAGTCTACGAATTCGCGAAGAAGAATCCGAGGCAGGCGATCTTTCCATGGAATCCTCTCTCCACGCTGTACGCGGACGGAAAAGTCTATCACTTCGAATACGGGGTGTACGATCGTGTGTTCGCCGGCGAAGACTTTCGCCCCAGCAAGGAGCACTTCAACAAACACCTGCCGGAAAACCTCACTTACATCATTTGGCGCCATCGACGGGAGTGTTTTCAGATTCCCCAGTATCTGGAGGAGTTTACCCAACGAACCAACGTGAAGGACCTTAACGGTCCGCTGGACGAACCGATAGCCGCCCCACCCCAAGATCCAATGGAACCGCCAGAATTGAATGAACCCGGAGCAAGTGGTTGGATGGTTTTGACCCGACCGTGAACAAAATTATTGGAATCGATCTAGGGACGACAAACTCCGCAGTGGCGGTGGTCGATTCGGGCATTCCCTACGTCATCGCCGACGAGGAAGGACAACGGCTGACGCCCTCAGTCGTTTACTGTCCGGACGCCGATGCCCCCGTCGTCGGACGTGCCGCCCGCAATGCCGCCGTCGTTTCTCCGCAGAAAACCGTCAGCTCCGTCAAGCGACTGATGGGTAGCAAGAAACCGGTGCTCGACGAGCGATTGCCGGAAGATATCTCCGCGGACATTTTGAAACATCTGCGGGCCATCGCCACGGCTGATCTTGGCGCTGAACCGGTGGAAGCTGTGATCACGGTTCCGGCTTACTTCAACGACACGCAGCGCACAGCCACCAAGCGAGCCGGTGAACTGGCGGGACTGAAAGTTGAGCGAATTGTCAATGAACCGACGGCCGCAGCCTTGGCCTACGGATTGGAGCGGCTGAAGGAGAAATCAAAAGTCGCGGTCTACGATCTCGGTGGCGGCACTTTCGACTTGTCCATTCTCGAACTGAACAACGGAGTCTTCCAAGTACTGTCAACCAGTGGCAACACGCGACTGGGTGGTGACGATATCGATGCGGTGATTTCCTCGCACATGGAATCACTCATCGACGGACCTTTGGACGAAGTCGCCAAGGCCCGGATCCGCGAGGCCGCGGAGAACGCGAAGATTCAACTCTCCGAGGAGAACACGGTCTCCATCGCCCTTCCTTTCATCAGCGGCCAGTCCAGTTTCGAACACCAACTTACCCGGGAAACCCTGGAAAAACTCGCACTCCCCATCGTTACCAAGTCACGCGAGAACTGCCTCCGATCGCTCGCGGACGCCAAACTTGAATCCAGCGATCTCGACCAGGTCATTCTGGTCGGCGGGCAGACCCGCATGCCATTGGTGAGGAGATTGGTGGCAGAGTGGTTCCAGTGCGCGGAGTTCGACGAGGAGCGTGGCGGGCTACGTATTGGAGAGGACTTTCACGAAGCGAGCGGACCGAAGTTGAACACCTCGCAGAATCCGGACGAAGCCGTCGCGCTTGGTGCCGCGATCCAAGGTGAGATTCTCGCGGGCGGTTTTCAGGACATGCTGCTGCTCGACGTCACCCCCCTATCATTGGGCATCGAGACCTTTGGGGGATTGATGAACGTGATCATTCCGCGCAACTCCACCATCCCGATCAAGGCCGGTGAAGTCTTCACCACCGCAGTGGACAACCAACGCGAAATGTTGATTCACGTTTTGCAGGGCGAACGGGAGAAGTCGAAGGACAATTGGAGTCTCGGCAAGTTCACCATCGAATTCGAAAAAGCTCCCCGCGCCGTTCCACGCGTCGGGGTGCAATACGAGATCGACGCCAACGGCATCCTTCATGTCCTTGCCCGCGATATCAAAACCGGCAAGGAGAAGATCGTGGATCTCAAATCCGCCGTGGATGTCGAAGACTCCGATGTCCAACAGATGGTCGAGGAATCCGTTGAACACGCCTTCGACGACTTGCGTGCTCGTCAGTGGGTGGAAGCCAAACTGAAAGCCCAGGCCACCATCGAAGCCGCGGAGAAGGGAGTCACTGAATGCACGGACGAACTTCCGGATGAATTGCTCGATCCCGTGCGCGAAGCGACGAAGACTTTACAGAACGTTCTCGCGATGGAAGAAGACGAAACCGGCCCGGTGGAGCAATTGAAGGAAGCCCACGCCAAACTCGACGAAGTTTCTCAGCCCTTGGCCGAAGCGCTCATGGAACGGGCCATGGACGAAATGCTGAAGCGACGAGGTCTCGCCTGATCACTCCTTGCCCCTGAAATCGAAGCGCGCCATGCGCTTCAAGAAATCGGGCAGCGCTTTGCCGACCACCGTCGCCGCGTAGATTCCGACCCCCGCACTGGCAATCGCACCCACCAGAAAGATCGAGGGAGGCGACAATTTGAGAAACGACTTCAGAATCCAAAAACAACCGGCCGCGCCAAACACGCCGGCCGAGGTCATCCAACCGTTCACGGCAAGGACCGAGCCCTTCACCTTTGCATCCGGCCGATGTTGCAGGAGCGCATTGATCGGTATGTCATACAGTCCGGCGAATGCCCCCAGGATCCAAAGGACGATGCCGACCTGAATGAATCCGAGATTCGGGAAGAACAGCAGCAAAGCCGCCGCCGCCATACCGAACGCCCCCACTGGCACGAGGCCGTACTCAATCTTTCGTCCGGACAGGATCCCGGCAAGACAACTGCCCAGTGCAATCCCGACAGCGAGAAACGCCCGCAGCATGCCCGTCTTCGTATCGTCCAGAGCCAGAACATCCTGCGCATAGACGAGGATCACCGGTTCGGCAAACAAAGCGCCCAGAAACCAGAAGTAAACGCTGCCGACCAAAGCAAGTTTGAGAATGCGATCCTCCCGAATCACCTTCAGATTCGTCCAGAGTTCAGCGAGGAAATTGACGCGAAAGACTTTCTCCGGATCTGCCGCCCGCAGCACCGGAATCAGGCGGCTCGTAATCCAACCGAATACGGCCAGGCCCACGAGTCCCAGCCCCACGTACCAAAACTTATCCTTCCCCAACCTGTCGGAAAGCACACCGGCCAGAATCCCGCCCGTGATGATCGCGAGAAAACTCCCCATGTTCAGGAATCCGTTCCCCCATGACAAACGGCTCGCGGGCAGCAACTCGGGCATAATGCCGTATTTGGACGGACCGAAGAATGCGCTCTGCACACTCATAAAAAACAAGACCGCGCCGAGCAGAATGAAATTCTGCTGATACAGCCCGAACGTCCCAATGCACATGACGCAAATCTCCATCAGTTTCGTCCCGCTCACGACCTTGGCCTTGGGATGCCGATCCGCCAGGTAACCACCCGCCATCGAGAACAACAGAAACGGCAGCGAGAACAACGCGAGGATCAAGGAGATGTAATTGTCACGTTCCCCCTCGCTGACGCTGTCCGCGACAATGAAGATAACGAAGAACTTGAAGACGTTGTCACTGAACGCGCCTTGAAACTGAACGGCGAACAGACTCCAGAATCCACGTTTCCAATGGGGAATCTCGGGTTCGTCGCTCATGGCTGCGGATAGGGAAACACGAATCCCCGGAAAAGCGACCATCGATTCGATTCTGTTCGTCATCCGTTGGCGCAATGCGCCACGTTCAACCCCGCGCTTGATGCAATATTACTACCTCTTCCCATTCCTCAGCAGCGTGCTCTACGTGATTGGGGCAATGTTCATCAAGCAATGCACGGGACGCGGCGCGGGGGTTTGGCGAATCACCTTCGTATCGAACCTCGCGTCCGCAGTGATGTATCTACCGATGTTGTGGATGGACGGAGAATGGCCGGACGCG
>JBMYQZ010000330.1:4083-6454 GCA_049601855.1 Limisphaerales bacterium
GCAATGGCCGCCTCGCTGTTCATCGCCGCGCAGGCGTTTTCGTTTTGGGCGCTACAGAAAGGAGACGTCAGTGTCGCCACGCCGGTACTGGGATTGAAACCCGTAATCGTTGCGCTGCTGGTCGTCATGATTATCGGTGATGATATCTCCACGAAACTGTGGATCTCGGCGGGCCTCAGTGCGGCGGGTGTCGCAATGTTGAACACTGCCAGACAGGCCAGACATCATCACGTCCTGCCAACGATCGCAATCGCCCTGCTGGGAGGTTGTTGTTTTTCCACGTTCGACGTGTTGATTCAGAAGTTCACCGTCGAGTGGGACATGAAACGATTTCTGCCCGCGATGTTCGGTTTCGTCAGCGTGTACTCCCTGGCCTTCCTCCCCTTCTTTTCCGCACCGCTGAAGGAGATTCCAAGAGCTGCGTGGAAGCCGCTGGCGTGGGGATCTTTCTTTCTCGGACTTCAGGGAATCATCTTCATCAGCTCGATCGGCGCATTCGGCGACGCGACGGCCTTGAACATCATTTTCAGTTCACGGGGATTGTGGAGTGTGGCGGCCGTTTGGTGCATCGGCCATTGGTTTGGCAATGCGGAGAAGGACTTGGGGGCGGACGTCCTGACCAAGCGATTGATCGGGGCCGTGATGATGCTCGCAGCTATTGTGCTGACGCTGATTTGATATCGTCCTGCATTTCCTCGCTGGCTTCGAGAATATCCCAAGTGTGGTCGTGCAATTGCTTCACGGTCGCCAGATGTTTCTTTTTCACAGGACCGAGCTGGGGCGGGGAAATCATCGATAGCGTCGGATTGCCCTTTTTGTCTTCATACAGGTAATAGGTCTGGCCAATCACCGGAATGAACTTCATGTCGCACTGATAGATCTTGTAGGAAATATTTGCCCGCGTGCGGATATCCTTGGCCTGTTGGGCAAGCGTCTCCACCTGTCCGTAGATCTGCTTGAGCTGGATCTGGACCTGTTCTTCCATTGCGGTGACGGCGATCCCCTTGGCCTTGCCGATGTCATCCGGCTTCACCGGGAATCCGCCACGCATGTGCGCGTAGGGAAGAAGACTGAGAATCTCGTCTTCGGGCGCGGCATCTGGCGGCATGTCAGGCACGCGATCAAGATGGCGTAATTGCCGAAACTTGCAAATTTCAATCAACGCACTCGCTCGACTACCCTCTTGACTGCTTCCACCACGAATTCCGGTTCCTCGAAAGGCAAGGCGTGTCCGCTGTTGGTCGTGATGAGATGCTGTCCGGCGGGCAATCGCGCGACCCAGTTGCTATGGGCGGCGATCCAGCGGGGCATGGATTGAAGCGCATTGGGATTGTTCTTCTGCCGGGCACCGGTGAGGACGATTGTGGGAACTTCCGGAAGGCCGGACAGGGCGGCTTGTCCGAGAGAGGATCCACTCACAGCAAGTTCGGTTTGTGCTTTGCGTTGCCTCGCCGAGACCTGATTGGCATCGGGGTCATTCGTTTTCATCCAGTCCACGAATTCTTCCGTCGTGGGATCCACCAACACCAAACCGGCGACGTCCTCCGGGTATTGGCCCGCGAAAACGCGAATGTAAGGCCCGCCGAAAGAGTGACCGACCAATACGAAGGGTGGCTCGAGCTTTGCGCTGGTGAGAGCAGTGCGCAATTCAGCGGCAATCGTCGAGGCATCCCGGGGTGTCGGCCCCGAATCGGAGGCGATGCCGCCGGCATGCTCGTAGGTAACGACCGTCGCAAACTTTGCGACGCGATTCTGCACCTTCGCCCAAGGCTCCAAAGGCCCGGGGCCAAATTGCTCGAGTACGACAATCGGTTTGCCTTCGCCGCGCACAAGCATGCGCAGTTGGTGGCCACCCGCATCCACCCGGATCGGCATGGCACGACTGGCGTTAAACCACAGCACCACGGAAAGGACCGCCCACGTAATCCCCACGGTGACCGGCCCCTTGCGCAGACCGAGTCCCATCGGAACGCCCTTTCCTTTCATCCGCGCGGCAATTCCGATTCCGCAGGCCATCAAAGGGAATCCCCAGAGGATCAGTTGACCAGCAAACAAGCCGGTCCAGTGAACGTCGGTAAACGCGTTCATCCCCAGCCATGAAGCCAGTACAAAAAGCACAGAAGCCGCACTCCAGAACTCGCAAAACTGTCGCATCGCCGCCTTTTCGTGCGCTACTACACGCGACCAACTCATGGCTATCACGACTCCGTGCACTACTCCAAGAACGCACAGCAAACCGGAAAGGAAATGCGCAGCGGAAATCAGCCAAGACCGGTTTTCCCAATCAGGAATGAATACCAAGCCCACTACGAGACCAAGCCCCAATGATCCGCGAATGAAACTGCTGATTGCGTACGTCTGCTCCGGTCCG
>JBMYQZ010000331.1:0-6437 GCA_049601855.1 Limisphaerales bacterium
ACCGTAATCGTGCAGGCGATAGTTTCCCCGACTCAGGGCCCACGGAATGACAAAACCGGACACCACGAAGAACGCCTCGACACCCAGCCAGAAGTATTGACCAGTGGACTTCAGCATACCATCCGGCAGGAAATTGTCTTCCCGACCGACGAAGCGAAACCAGCAGACGGCAAGGCTGGCCGCGGCTCGCAACAGATCGAGAGAAGCCACATGGCCTCGATCGGGTGCCGCTTGCGAATCTGAAGCGCTCATTCCATAATCCCCGTCAGGCCCGCATCGCGCGCCCGGGTGAACCTGCCCTCGATTGTCCGTAAGCGCCGCAGAGTTGTCAAATTGCGGTGTAGGGCCGCCAAACGTGGGTTGGATGAGTGCGGGCGGGCGTCCGACTTTAGAACGATAATCTGACTCGAAACCGCACACCGCATGCTGACATTCAAGATTCCATCACGCCTTGGGGTCTGGATGTCTGCGAAATACCGGTGGATGGCGGACAAGCCTCTGACGAAGGATGCCATCGGCTTCACCCAGTATTTCCACTGTCACGATACGCGCGATCACGCCGGCTTTCAGCGCGAGGTCAAGTTCACCAAAATGATCGATTTGCGTCCGGCGGAGGACGACATTTTCAAGGGCTTCAGCAAACACACCCGCCGCAAGATCAAGCAGGGAGCCAACGGCGGTTTTCAGTTTGAGAAGGACGTCCCCGAAACGGAGTTGATGGATATCTACTCGGTCTTCGCCCGCGACAACAACCTGCCGGAACTCGACAAGCGTGTGATCGAGGCCTATTGGCCGGGCGTAACCGTCACCAAACTTTCGTACAACTGCCGGACCCTGGTGATGCACTCCTTGATGGTAGATGAGAAAGCCAAACGGGCTTGTATGCTGCACGACGCCGCCATGTTTCGACAAATGCCCGATATTCGGCATCGCAACCTGATCGGCCACGCCAATCGCTACCTGCATTTCCTCGACATGATGTATCTCAAGGAACGCGGCATCGAGTCGCTCGATCTGGGAGGCTACGCCAAGGACACCGAAGACGAACACCTGCAGCACATCAACGAGTTCAAGGACGGGTTCGGAGGCGAACTGGTCGAGATGAGCAACTACACTTCCCATCCTCTTCTGTGCTATCGCAAGCTCAGCCGTTGCCTTCGCCTGAAGGGGCGCAAGCCCACGGACGAGAACACAGACGCGGTTGTCGCGTAGATAGTCGAACGCAATCAAGATCTGATAGCGGGAGGAACTTGCGGGTCCACCCGCCGGAACGATAATCCGCAATCATGCGCGCAATTGCGGCCTTGTTACGCGCTTTTCACTCGCAGGTCATCATCCCGGCCTGTGAGGGCAAGTCGTGGTCGCCGCGCGCGCTCTTCTGGATCTTCCTCGGCTACGTCACCGTCCAACAAATTCGCATCAACGATTACCAAGGCATCTTGGCGGACTCAACCTGGGCATTCACGAATTTGGGCACTTGATCGCTTCACCGTTCGGCTGGAAGTTTCTCACCGTCCTCGCAGGCTCGCTCATTCAATGCCTCGTCCCGCTCATCTCGTTCCTTATGTTTTACAAACAGCGGGATTTCTTCGCCTGGTCGTTCTCCTTCGTCTGGTTGGGCAACAACATGAACGGAGTCGCCACCTACATTGGCGATGCGCGCAAACTCGAATTACAACTGGTGACGCCCTTCGGCGGCGACGAGGTGATCCACGATTGGAATTACCTCCTGCATAAACTTGGCGTGTTGCAGTATGAGGTCGGGATCGCCCCGACCGTTCGCTGCCTTGGAATCGGCAGCGCAATCATCGGACTGATTTGGGGTGACCTATTTCAGGTGGCCGGTCGCCCAGAGCATGCCGTTGGCGAGGGCGTCGATGAATGGCTTCTCGCCAAAGGTCTCGTCGCTGTGACCGTAGGTGGTCCCGAAGACCCGCGCCTTGCCATACTGGTTGGTCCAGAAGACGGGGTGCTCTTTCTTGGTGCGTTCGCTGACGGAAGTGGCGAGTGCCTTGGCATCGGGCCAGAGCTTGTCGATCACGTAGAGCTCATCCTTGGGTGTTACCCAACCATCTGGGAAATCCTTCATCGTCGGATGATCCTTGGCGATCACCTTCACGGGATAGTTGCTCTTGTGCTCGTGGCGGAAGCTCGTCACCCCGAGAAACTCACGCCAATCATCAATGGTCGCGGCCCGGTAAGTGTGCATGGCGCAATGAACGACCATGGCCGGCGTGCCTTCCTTGTGCGCCTGGGTGATCTTGCGGATGTAGGCTTCGTCGGTCGTGTTGGCAAAACATTCGTTGTGAATGACCACGTCGAACGCCTTCGACCAGCCCTCGATCTCGTAGAGCTTGATCTTCGCCTGGTTCCCTTTTCCACCATCGTGCAGGATGGTCCATTGAGTATTCACCTTCCGGGAGATGCCCTCGGAGAGCAGCTTGCTCTGGATGAGGTAATTGTGACAACAACCGCCCGTAATCAAGAGAGCACGAATCGGTGTTTCTGGCCCGACCTTGGGCGCGGCGGGTTTGCGCTTCCGCTTGCCCTTCTTTTCCGCGGCGAAGGCATCCGGATTGGCGGCAAGGAATACGAAGGCGATCAGGAGAAGACGTGAGAGAATTCGCATAGGCCGAGCCTAGGAAAAGACTTGGGGCCCGAACAACAAAGAATTCAGCAACCAAAACTATTCCCGCGTGTTGTTTTCAGTTCATGACTTGTAACGCCACCGTCGAAGGATATCCTGCGCGCACCTAGATGCCGGACAGTGAGGGCCAATTCACGATCGAGACAAAGAGTCTGTACAAGCTTTTCGGCAAACAGACGGCGCTGAACAACGTCGACCTGCAGGTCCCTTCCGGGGCAATTGGCCTCCTGGGCCCCAACGGCGCCGGCAAGAGCACCTTGATCAAATGCCTGCTCCAGCTCCAACCGATTTCACGCGGCGGCGCCAAACTGCTCGGTCGCGAAGTGGGCCGCGAAGGCCGCGAGATCCGCAAGCTCGTCGGTTACACCCCGGAACAGGATTGCCACATCCCCGGCATGGTCGGCTGCGAATATGTCACGTATTGCGCCCAGCTTTGCGGCCTTCCCTACCAGGCCGCCCGCCAACGCGCGCACGAAATGCTCGACTTCGTCGGCATGGGACAGGAGCGCTACCGCAAGGTGGACACCTATTCCACCGGGATGAAGCAGCGACTGAAAATCGCCCAGGCCATCGTGCACGGACCCAAGATCCTTTTCCTCGACGAACCGACCAATGGTCTTGATCCCCAAGGCCGCGCGCAGATTCTCCAGCTGATCGAGAACCTGTGGAAGGAACACGGGATCACGTTCGTTCTCTCGTCCCACCTCCTGCACGACGTCGATCGCATCTGCGACCGGATCATCGTCATTGGGACCGGGCGCGTCCTCATCCACGACACGCTCGCCAGCCTCAAGGCGCGTCGTATTGGCGCGGCCGAAGTGATCGGACCAGATCGGCAGCATGATCTCGTCACGGCGTGCCAACGGCGCGGTTGGGCCTCCGAAGTGATGACCAACGGACACGTCAAGGTCGATCACCAGGCCACCAACCTGGACGAACTCCTGCGTGTCCTCCACGAACTCAAGATTCCACCGCTCGAAATCATCCCGGCCGCCAATGCGCTCGAGGAAATGTTCGTGCAAGCCCTGAAAACCGCCGATGCCACTGCTTGATACCGGCTATCATCATTACGACGAAACCTACCTCGGGGTCTGGTATCGGCGTGCGGTCATCTCGTGGAATGGCATGCGCGCGCTGCTGGCCAACAAATGGGTCAAGCGTATCGTCGGAGTCTGCTGGCTGCTCTGCTTCGTGCAAACCGCGGTGCTCTTCGCCATCGGACAACTGCTCGTGCCGGAGAGCTTCATTAACGATTACCTGGGAATGTTGGGCAGGGGTGAGCAGAGTTTCGTCGGGCGTATCGAGGAGTGGCTCACGGAGCACCCAGAAGTGTCCGTCCACACAATCTACAACTTCCTGTTCTTTCAGTTTGCCAACTGGATTTCGTTTTTTTCCTACGTGCTGCTGGCGATCGTCGTCCCGCAATTGATCACGATCGACTTCTCCAGTCGCGCACTGCTGGTGTATTCCTCGAAGGCGCTCAACCGCTTCGACTATTTCCTCGGCAAATTTGGCATCGCCTTTGGCATGCTCACCTGCGTCTGGCTCGGGCCCATTCTCGTCGCCTGGTTCTTCGGCAACCTGCTTGCACCAGACTGGACATTTTTCATCCATTCGAGCCGCGCGCTGGCAAACGTCGTACTTTACGTGGTCTCCAGCATGGCGATCCTCAGCCTCATCGCTCTCGGCGTCTCTGCCTGCTCCGCCAAGGAGAAAGCCACCACATCGTTGTGGATCGGATTTTGGATTGTCGGCGGCGTCTTTGGCCAGATCGGCGGTTTCACGAAACCGTGGCTACAGAACATCAGCATTGCGCACAACCTCGATCAATTGGCCGTGTATGTCTTCCGACTCAAGCAGGACCTGTACGCGGCGGCCGAGGTTGTTCCCGGCATCGGCAAATCGCTGGCCAATTTTGACAAGATCCCGGCACACGCCAAGCCACCGTTCCTGCGCGATCCGGAAATGGAGGGAGCCATGGTCGGTCTCGTGCTGATGGTCGGCATTGCCCTCCTCATCGTCACCCGCAAGGTGCGCCCCGAATCCACATGAGCCAAACCGCACAAACCGTCATCGAAGCCACGGAGTTGAGCCGCTGGTATGGCATTGTGATGGGTTTGAACAATGTAAGCTTCTCGATTCATCCGGGTTTGACCGGACTCGTTGGCCCCAACGGCGCGGGCAAGAGCACACTCATCCAGATCATCACCGGGCAGATCCAACCCAGCTCCGGTGACCTGACCGTGTTTGGCGAACGACCATTCAACAACCCCCGCCTGCTTCAACGCATCGGTTATTGTCCCGAACGCGAATCACTGCCGACCGACCTCAAACCCGAGACCTGGCTTCGCGGTCTGGGACTGATCTCCGGCATGAGTCCGACCACCGCGACGGCCCGTGCGAACACCACCCTGCGACGCGTCAAACTCGCGACGGAACATTGGCACAAGAAGATGGGCCAATACTCCAAGGGCATGCGCCAACGCGCGAAGCTGGCCCAGGCCTTGATGCACGACCCCGACCTGCTCGTATTGGACGAGCCCATGAACGGTCTCGACCCCATGGGCCGCCAGGAGGTTGCTAACATTCTCAAAGGGCTCGCAAAGGAAGGAACGAGCATCCTGATTTCCAGTCACATCCTCGCCGAGTTGGAAACGCTCTGCGCCAGCAACCTCATTCTCAATTGGGGCCGTATCATCGCCAGCGGTGCGCAAAGCGACATCCGCACGGCGGTGAAGGATTGGTCCGAACAACTCGCCATCACCTGTAGTGATCCCGGCATCCTCGCCCGGACACTGTTCAACGCGGACCTGTTGAACGGCTTTGATCTGCATCCCGAATCCGAGCAACTCACCATCCGCGTGAAGGACGCCGAATCCTTTTACACGCAAGCGAGCAGCCTCTTGATTGAGAGCGGTGTCACCATTTACGAGATCCGCGGTCAAAGCCGTTCTCTCCAGGACATCTTCGAGAAGGTCACCGCATGAGCGACACGAAGGAAGACAACGCGCAATTGGTTCTAACGCCCAGTCTCGGACGGGCCTTCCTCGGGTTGTGGTCCTTCGAGTGGCAGACGCGAATGACGCCCGGCAAGCTGGCGCAATCCGCCGCCTTGGTGGTGGTGATCCCCATCCTGATGTTCATTGCCTTGAAGGAAGGGCAGAAGCGGGAGTTTATTGATTGGATCGTGACTTATCACCTCTTCCTCATGCTGCCGATCTACTGCCTCAGTGTGTTCGGCCCGGTGATCCGCGACGAACTCCAATCGGACACACTCGGCTTCATCATCACGCGACCGATCAAGCGATACTCCCTCCTGATCCTGAAGTATCTGTGCACGATGATCTGGAGCCAGGTGTTGGTACTCCTTTGCGGTCTGTTGTTTTTTGTCGTCGCCTTGGTCCACGGCTACGAGGTGGACCCAACCATGATCGGCCTGTTTCTCCTCGTTCAGGCCCTGGCAGTGATGGCCTACGGCGCAATCAGTTGCCTGCTCGGCCTGCTCACGAAGAAATACATGGTCCTCGGAATTGTCTACGGCCTCGTTGTGGAGAAAGGCATCGGCAGCATTCCCACCAACATCCACTCGCTCGCCATCTCCCATCACCTCAAGTCCATCCTGGGCAACCACCAATGGATGAGCGATCAGTTCACCCTCACCGGCGAACCCATCGTACCGGCCATCGGCTGGGTTATCCTGGCCGCGGCCACGTTCCTGTCCGTCGCCGCCCTGCTCTTCAACACCCTGGAGTACAATCACTCCGACGAGATGCAGAAGTAGCTCCGAACA
>JBMYQZ010000332.1:0-6437 GCA_049601855.1 Limisphaerales bacterium
TCGAGCTTGGTGCGGAAAGCGCCGGGGGCGATGAAGCGATGGGGGATGTTTCGTTGCGCCGCGTGTTGCAGAATCTCCGCGTTTTCCACATCGCTGAGGACCATCACAATCTCAGCGTCGGCCTCGCCCTGGGCGATTGCATCGGCGACCGAGATGAAGTTGGTGCCGTGTCCGGAACCAAGGATGCCCAACTTCAATTTTTTCCGTTCGCTCACGCGGGCTGTTCGTAGCAGATGGCCCGCTGCGGACAAAGATCAGATTCGCATTGCGGTCGGATGCCGGGCACGGGATAACGCGCGCCATGCGAGTTGTGCTTCTCCTGTTGGTTTCGTTGTGTGGCGCCGGAATGATTTCGGCGGCGGAGTTGCGGCCGCCGGGTTTTCGTCCGGAAGGCCCCGGCGTGCATGCCCTCGAGAACGCCCGCATCGTTCCGCGGCCGGGCGCCTTGATCGAGCAGGGAACAGTGGTGATTCGCAACGGCCTCATCGAAGCGGTCGGCGCGAACGTGAAGGCCCCCGCCGACGCTCGGCGATGGGATCTGAAGGGCACGACCATCTACGCCGGCTTCATCGAGCCGTATTGGCTGCGAGAGCGGAAGATCCCGGTGGACACGACGGGCTTCCAACCCATCCGTGCCGGCAGCGTGGTGGATTTCTACGGCGCCGAGAACCATTCGGAGATCAAGCTGCCGGGCGGGGCCGGATATCGCATCCATGGTATGACCCCCGAGCGCCGGGTGTTGACCGATCTGAAGCCGGACGAAAAGAAATTCAAGACCCTGCGCGAACAAGGATTCACCGCCGCGAACATCGTGCCGGGCGAAGGTATCCTGCGTGGTCAAAGCTCTCTGGTCGGCCTGCGCAATGCCCCGGTGAACGACATCGTCATTCAAGCGGACGCACTGCAACACATCGCGTTCGAAACGATGGAGGACGTTTACCCGAAGTCCTTGATGGGCGTCATCGCGGCGTTGCGCCAAACCCTCTATGACGCGGAGCATTACAAGATTGATTGGGAACACTACGAGAAACACCCGCAAGGTCGTCCGCGTCCAACCGTCAACGACGGTTTGAAGGCGTTGCAGGCCGTGGCGGCGGGGCAACGGGTCGTCATCGAACCGGGAAGCAGCCTGATGGTCGAGCAGGCCGCGAAGCTCGGTCGGAAATTCAAATTCCAGATCGCCATCATGGCTTCGGGCGATGAATGGCGTCGCCCGGAAATAGCCAAGGCTGCGAACGCTCCGTTCATCGTGCCGGTCAATTTCCCCGAGGTCCCGAAACTGCCGACGGACGACGACTGGCTGGACATTTCGTTGGAGCAGTTGCGTCGTTGGGATTGGGCCCCGCAAAACCCGAAGGAACTTCGCTCACAAGGGTTGGACGTCGCGTTCACCACCTACGGTTTGGGCGAGGTGAAGAACTTTCGCAAGAAGCTGAAACTGGCGCTGGCGCGCGGTCTTTCGGAAACCGATGCCGTGGCCGCGTTGACGACCGTGCCGGCGAAAATATGCGCGGTGGATAGTCGCCTCGGAACGATCGAGAAAGGTCGCATCGCCAACCTGACAATCGTGGAGGGTGATTCCTACTTCGAGCCGACGAACCGGGTTCGCGAAGTGTGGATCGACGGACGTCGTCAGGTCCCGGAAGTTTCATCAAAGAAACCGGACAAGAAGAAGGAGGCGGATTCCGAATTGGCCAAGCTGCAGGCCGAACGCAAGGCGCGGCATCCTTCCGACGATCGCGGCGCATTGCAGCAACCGGACGCGATCCTCATCGAGAACGGGATTGTGTGGACCTGTGGTCCCTCCGGTGTGTTGACCAATGCCGCCGTGTTCATCGTCGGCAATTCCATTCGTGCGATCGGCGAGGCTGCTCAAGCCCGGGCGAAGACCTTCCAGGGCCGTTTGCACAGGATCGACGCGCAAGGCAAACACGTCACCCCGGGCTTGATCGATTGCCACAGCCACACCGCGATCCTGGATTGGGTGAACGAATCCTCCCTTCCTTCGACCGCGATGGTGGGGATCGTCGATGTGATTAATTCGGAGACGGAGAATCTCTTCCAACAACTCGCGGGTGGATTGACCGTGGCCAACCTGTTGCACGGTTCCGCCAACCCCATCGGAGGGCGCAACGCGGTGATCAAACTTCGCCTTGGTGAGGGACCGTCTGGATTGCTGTTCGAGCAGGCTCCGAAAGGAATCAAATTCGCCTTGGGCGAGAACGTGAAGCAATCCAACTGGGGCGACGACCGCACCACGCGCTTCCCGCAATCGCGCATGGGTGTCCCGACTTTTCACGCAAATCGCTTCACCGCCGCCAAGCAATACCAGGCGCGTTGGAAACGTTATCGCGCCGAGGGCGGTCGGCCACCGCGCATGAATCTTGAGTTGGAAGCGCTCGGCGAAATCATCGATGGCAAGCGCTGGATCCATTGCCATTCCTATCGTCAGGACGAGATGATCGCCTTCCTGCGCACGATGGAGAAGTTCGGCGTGCAGGTCGGCACGCTGCAACACGTGCTCGAGGGTTACAAGATTGCCGATGAAATCGCCGAACACGGTGCCGGTGCCTCCGCGTTTTCGGATTGGTGGGCCTACAAGTTCGAGGTGTACGACGCGATTCCCTACGCCGGCGCGCTTATGTGGAAACGCGGTGCCTTGGTGAGTTTCAATTCCGATTCCAGTGAAATAGCCCGGCGCATGAACCTCGAAGCCGCCAAGGCGGTGAAGTATGGCGGCATGCCGGAAACTGAGGCCTTGAAATTCATCACACTGAATCCCGCCAAACAACTTCGCATCGATCGTTGGGTTGGTTCCCTCGAGACGGGCAAGCACGCCGACTTCGTCATCTGGTCCGGACATCCTCTGGCGGCCTCGTCGCTTTGCCTCGAGACCTGGATCGACGGCAAACAATTTTTCGAACGAGAACGAGGACTTGATCGAGGGCGATTACGAAGGGCCGAACGCGAGGCCTTGATCGCCAAGGCGAAGCAATTGCAGGAACTTTCCGGCGGCGGGGGGGGCAAAAACACGGCCGCTCAGAAGGCCTTCTTCAAACGCATCTGGGAAACCCGCAACGACCTCGACGTCGAGGCCTGTCTCGACTGCAAACGAAAGGGAGCCCACTGATGAAAACCATATTCACCGCCTTGATTCTCGGAGCGATCAGCGCCCAGGCGCAGGTCGACGCGACCATCCGCCAAGTGCAGCAAGCGAAACCGTTGCTGGCGCCGTATGAATTGCCGGCACGATACGTTTTGTCGGGAGCCACCGTTCATCCGGTTTCGGCTCCCAGCATCGCCAACGGCAAGGTGTTCGTTGTCGATGGCAAGATCCGTGAAGTCGGAAAGAACGTGGAGTCCTTTGGGGCGGAGGAAATCGATCTCACGGGTTTGCATCTCTATCCGGGACTCATCTCCGCTTCGGGTCCACTGGGCTTGATTGAAATCGGAGCCGTACGCGCCACGCGGGATTCGACCGAAGTCGGTTCTTTCACGCCTGACGTCAACGCCTGGCTCGCGGTGAATCCGGATTCCGAACTGATCCCCGTAGCCCGCGCCGGAGGCGTTCTCTACAGCTTGGCCACGCCAGCCGGCGGAACCGTCGCCGGGCAATCCGGCCTCATGCAACTGGCTGGTTGGGGGATTGAGGAAATGACCTTCGCCAAGCCGGTTGCCTTGCATGTGAATTGGCCCTCCATGCGCCTGCGCCTCGCGCCCAAGGAAAGCCTTTCCGATCCGAAGAAATGGAAATCGCCGGAAGACCAGGACAATGAACGCCGCGAACGAATCGAAGACCTGACTCGTTTCTTTCACGATGCTCGCGCGTATGCCAAGGCCAAGGTCACAGCGAAAAGCGCAGTTGATTTCGTGGAGATTCCAGCGATGGAAGCAATGATCCCGTATGTGTCAGGCCACTCGAAGGTCTACATCAATGCCGACGGTAAACGACAGATCTCCGCCGCCGTGGACTGGGCCGAAACGAACGATCTCAACATCATCATCTGCGGCGGGCAGGATGCCTGGATGGTGGCTGACCGGCTCGCGAAGCGAAAGGTTCCGGTCGTCTACGAGCACGTTCTGGAGCGACCAGCCCGCGATGCGGATGATTACGATCAGCCGTTTCGGAATCCCGCCATCCTGACCGAAAAAGGCGTGAGTGTTGCAATCAGCCTGGGGCGAGGCCGCTTTAGCGCTTTCATGGCTCGCAATCTCCCCCACGCTGCGGCGCACGCGGCGCGTCATGGTTTGTCCCAGGCTGATGCCGTTCGTAGCGTCACGCTGATGCCCGCGCAGATCTTGGGGGTGGAGGATCGTTTGGGCAGCTTGGAAGCTGGCAAGCAGGCGTCCATGGTGGCGCTCGACGGGCCCCTGCTGGATGTCAGGTCGAAAGTCCGACGGGTTTGGGTGAGTGGCGAGGAAATCTCACCGTCCTCACGGCACACCAAGCTTTATCAGCGTTATCAAAAGCGGCCCAAGCGTTGAAGAAGCTCGCTGCGATTCAATCTGTTGATTCTGCGGGGCGATCGACAAGCTTGTTTTGTGATCGGCGGAATTCCTCCAATTCATGGCCCAGATAGATCTTGGTGTCCGGATACGATCGTTTCCATTCGCCCCAGGTGATCGTCTTGAACGGCTGATCCTTCAGGCCGATATCTGGTGAATTGATGGGATGGCGGACGCCATTGATCAGCAATTGCAGATTCTCGTCTTTCCAGCCACCCATTCTGACTGCCTGCAGTTCATCGGAATCTCCGGTGAAAACGCGCGAACACAGGGTTTCATTGCAAAATGCCACCGTGATATTGCTGCCACCAACAGAATCGTGGACCAAATGATTTTCCGGCTTGTACATGCCGCTCTCCAAATACGCTCGTGCCTCGCCATTGACCACCACGCCGGTCACAAACCATTCGTCCGGCACCCGCACCTCGTCGACTGAAAACAGCTCTTTTGAAGCATCCAATCCGGGAATGGTTCTGAGCATGGGCGCTGTGCCCTTCTGCGGCGTTCGTTCAAGCTGCTCGGGTTCGGAGCACCCGACAGAACAAAGCGCGGCGATCATGGCGAAAGTCAGGATCGACCAGATCTGGTTAATCTGAGAGAATTTCGTCACTTTTGTCGTCCTGAGTGTGGTTGAGGTCCGCCATTTTGTCGAATAACGCTGCCCACATCTTTTCAAGCTCTTCGCCTCCCAAGGCATGAGTGAAATTCTTCTTCACTGGTGCGTTCGTCACGCATCAATCGCGCAATATTCAGCAAAATGTCTCAGATATCAAAAATGCATACCTTGGTATGCATTTTGCTTAACTCAAAAGCAGTAATCCTGCTGCACTGACTGCCACTCCTAAATCGAATCCCAACCTATTATGCGAAAACTGAAGACTCAATCGAAGGCGTTCACCCTGATCGAGCTCTTGGTCGTGATCGCCATTATCGCGATTTTGGCCAGTATGCTGTTGCCGGCTTTGGCGAAAGCGAAGTCCAAGGCCAACAAGATCAAGTGTGTAAATAATCTCAAACAGGTCGCCACCGGAGCCCGCGTTTGGGCATCTGGCAACCAAGACAAATACCCGTGGGAGTTGTTCCGCCGTTATGCGATCAACTATCGCGATCCCGCCAACACTGCGGCCAATTATGTCTTGGGCAATTGGAACGGTGCTGGAGGTGGCGTCACCTTTGGTCAGAACGGACCCGGTTGGGGACCCAATAGCCGCATGGCGCGTACTTGGACCTACTTTGGCGTTATGTCCAACGAAATGGGCAGCCCGAAGATCCTCAATTGTCCGGCCAACCGGCTGAAGAGGAATTCCATCGCCAGTGACTGGTCGACGGGCACGGTCGGTTTCTGGAACACCACCTCCCAGAAGAACGGCAATGCGCCGATCGAGCGCTCCCAGAAGAACGCCTACGGCAAGACGCCTGGCTATGACGGCTCGATTTCCTACTCGATCGTCCGCACGCCCGTTGGTCAAGTGGCCCGTGGTTGGGAATTGTCCACCGCTCCGGCCGCCATGGTGGCGTGGGATTACAACGTGGGCTGGGGACGTCGCGCCACGGTTTCAGGCTACCCGAACTTTGACCCGATGCCGGGCGGTCCGTTCCGCAGCTGGCACAACGCTGACACCCAGTATCACGACAGCAACTCCGGCGCTCAAGGCTCCTCGCTGGGCAATCGCAACATCGACTCCGAACGCTGGGGCTTTGTGGTGGGGCAAGGCACTGAGAAGCGCTTTGACGTGCATGGCAGTGAGTCTGGCAACGTTGCCATGTCGGATGCCTCGGTGGCTCAGGTCATCAATCAGCGTGAGTTCGACATTATTGGCATGGCGCACCACGAATCGCTCCGTGGCAGCCTGCGCCGTGCGACCGGCGCCCAGCTCAACTGGGGCGCCCCGACAATCATTCACACTCCGTGGTAAGATCTACGGATACAC
>JBMYQZ010000333.1:0-6423 GCA_049601855.1 Limisphaerales bacterium
GATTACGCAACGCGTCCCGACCACGATTTCATGGACTTCTACATCGGCACGAGTCGAGACGGGAACACTTACGACAAGAGTTGGATTTATGCTCGCAAGCCCATCGAGCCGCGTGGCGAAGCCGGCAGCTTTGACCAGGCCGGCATAAAACCGCCTTCCCAGATCGTCACCTATAACGATGAGCATTGGATCTACTACGGCGGCATGGACGAGCGGGAATGAAATCTCGCGTGCTCTCCATAGGTTTGCTGCTCAGAAGGAGTTGCCCGGCAATCGATTTGGTGGCTCACTGCCGAGTTGTCTTCGACCTAACTGGATCAAGGGCCTGGGCGGGCTTTTCTTATTTGCTCGCAGTATTTTCGAGCTGTCCCTTGCACCGATTGCAGCCGGCTTTCAGAAAAAGCCATTCAATTCTCTGATAATCAGTCTGGAATATTGACAATCAGTACGATGCTTCTGATAATCCGTTGGTCGCGTCCGATTCGCGTGGGGTCGAGAAAACTGGTTTATCGCTGGTCCAAAACTGTGGCTTGCGATGATTATCAACAGATTTCTTGTTTATCAGAACATCGAGTGGGTGAATGAACACAGCAACGGAAACACTTGAGGCCGTCGATATCGTTCGGCTGTTGGCCGACTTGATCACGGACAACGGACTCGCAGCAGGAGACCGCTTGCCGTCCATTCGCGAGTTGGCTGGTCAGTTCGGTGCGAAAGCCGGAACTGTGCGGGATGCGTTGCTGACCGCGCAAGCCCGCGGGCTGGTGAAGATCGTGCCCCGTGTCGGAGCGATCGTTCAGGGCGAAGCTGAATCGGAAGACGTTGGGGACGTCGCTGCAAGCTCTTTTGGCAAGGCGATGGGGCAGCCGGACCAAAACCTGTTTCATGTCTTGGAAACACGTGAAGCATTGGAGCTGACGATGGTCGCCCGTGCGGCGGAACGAAGAGAGTTGTCGGAGTTGTTTCGACTCCGGAGGATCCTTTCCGATATGGCGGAGATTCCGCTGGAAGACGAGTCGCCCGAGTACGCCCAGCTGGACGTCGAGTTTCACCTGGAGATTGGACGACTATCTGGGAACACCGTGATGACTTCGTTGTTGCGAGTCCTGTTGGTTGATGTCAGACCTCATTTGGATCGAATTCGCTGGTCGGACAATCGTCGCGCTGAGACGAACGAGCAACACGCGCGAATCTATGCAGCTTTGGCAGCGGGCGACACCGAGAAGGCTCAATCAGAAATGCGCGGGCACATTCGCGCAGCCTACAACAGTCTGCTCGATGAGATGCGCGAGCCGCCGCAGATGAACGGGGGTGAGTGAAATGTCGACACCTCGTAGCGCAAGTCGCGCAACACCGGCTCATGTCGTGTCCGATCCCTCGCTAACCCGTCGGGTTACCAGGAGTTGCGTCCGTCTGTGCGAAGCGAAAGTACGCAACTTGACTTTCAAGCGAGTTAACTCATGAAAAAACTACTCAATAACCCCAATGACTACGTGGATCAGACGCTGGAAGGATTGTGTCTGGCTCATCCCGAATACTACGCGCTCAGTGGCGAAAACCGTCGGGTGATTCATCGGCCCGGAGGAGTGGTCCGGGGCAAGGTGGGGATCGTATCTGGAGGCGGTTCGGGTCACCTGCCCGTCTTTACGGGGTACTGCGGTGAAGGCCTGTTGGACGCCTGCTCCATCGGCAACGTCTTTGCCGGCCCCAGTGTCGCGGACTGCGTCGATGCTATGAAGATCGCCAACGGTGGATCCGGCGTGCTGCGTCTTTACGGTAACTACGGCGGCGACCGCATGAACTTCGACATGGCCGGCGAGATGCTGGAAATGGAGGGCATCGAATCAACGACCGTGCTGGTCGCGGACGACGTCGCGAGCGCGCCGTCGGAGGAAGCCGAAAAACGACGCGGCGTGGCCGGGATGATCTACGCATTCAAGATGGCAGGTGCAAAAGCCGCCGCCGGAGCTTCGCTGGCTGAAGTGACCGCAATTGCGCAGAAGGCCGCCGATGCCTGCCGCTCGATCGGCGTTGCCATGACTCCGTGTACGGTTCCGGAAGCCGGAAAACCCACGTTCGAGATTGCTGAAGACGAAATCGAAATGGGCATGGGCATTCATGGTGAACCCGGTATCTGGCGCGGCGAGCTGAAACCGGCCGATGAAATCGCCGCGGAGATGCTCGATCGTCTGCTCGCCGATCAGAACCTCGAAAAAGGCGATCGCATTTCGGTGCTTGTTAACAGCCTCGGCGCGACGCCCCACGAAGAGCTTTTCATTCTCTATCGCTATCTCGCGAAACGCTTTGACGAACTCGGCGCGAGTGTCGTGATGCCGCTGGTCGGCCGTTACGCCACCTCGATGGAAATGACAGGTGTATCGCTGACCATCTGCAAGTTGGACAGCGAACTGGAAGAACTTCTTCAGGCCCCGGCGAACTGTGCGTTCTGGAGAGTCGGATGAGCTGGAGCGCCACTGAAATCCAGACGTGGCTTGGTCAGTGCGTCGACCGCATGATTGCCGCCGCCCCCGAGCTAAACGAACTCGATGGAAAGCTTGGCGATGGCGATCTCGGCGCGACGCTGGAGAAATGTGCCAGGCTCATGCAGGACGGTCTTGCCGGCGATTTCGAAACCCCGTCAGACCTTTTCAAAGTTTGCGCCATGGCCTGCACCCGCGCTTCCGGTTCCAGCTTCGGCACCCTGATGGCGGTCGCGTTCATGACGTTGACCAAGGAGACCATGGGGAAGAACGAGCTGGCGTCCGCAGATGTCGAGCCGCTCCTCGGCCAAGTGCTTGATGCCCTGATGGCCCGCGGCAAAGCCAGTCTCGGGGATAAGACCGTGCTCGATTCGCTCGAAGCGATCCGGCTCGCCGTCACCGATCTCGCGGACGAGGCACAGCTTGCCGAAATCGCATTCGTAGCATCCAGCTCGGCCCTGGACGCATACCGCGACAAACCAAACCAGATCGGACGTGCCCGCATGTTTGCGGAGAAATCCATCGGCATGGACGACCCGGGCATGGTGGCGGTCCTGCGCATCGTTGGAACCGTTGAGGAAGTGACGTGATTAATATTCGACGATTTGTGATTGCTTTGCTGCTCACCCTGGCCTTGGGGGCGAAGGTCGGCACTGCAATGCAATCCAGCGAACAATCGCCACCCAACTTCGTAATCATCGTCACCGACGACCAGGGCTACGCAGACCTGAGCGCCTTCCAGCATCGTGCACCAGATATACACACGCCCAACATGGATCGGCTCGCGGCTCGCGGGGTGCTATTCACCAGTGCCTACGCCACCGCCGCGGTATGCAGCCCGTCTCGCGCCGGGTGGAACGCGGGCAGGCATCAGGTTCGCTGGGATCCAAAAAGCAGTTTCAACTGCGGCCTTCCCAACGGCACGCCCACTCTCGCACAGATGCTGAAAGACCATGGCTACACAACAGCCAAGATCGGAAAGAATGACTACGGCGGAAAGTCGCTTCACCGAAGTGACGTTTATGCTCATCCGCTGAAACACGGCTACGACGAGTTTCTCGGTTTTTCGGCCCACGGTCACGATTTCTTTCTGCTCTCACAAGCGATTCAGGATCGCACGCCTGATCCTAAAGGGCACAGTGCTGTTGTTGGACCGCTCATGCACAACCGTGGGATCAAGGAATTCAAGGATGGTTATCTGACAGAGGTATTCACCGACGCGGCGATCGAATTTGTTGAGCGCAATCGCGAGAAGCCGTTCTTTCTGGCGTTGTCATACAACTCGGTGCATCACCTGATTCATCAGTCACCGAAACGCTACCTGGATAAATTCGGCGTGAAGGAGATCCCGAACTACGACCCCGACAAAGACGGCAACTACGCGGATTGGTTCAAGCGATTCATCACGCTCCGCGAGATCAGCGCCGAGGAGATGCGAAAGTACTACCTCGCCAATCTCAGCTGCCTTGATGACAACATCGGACGCGTGCTCGATTCGCTGGATGACTTGAGACTCGCAGACAACACCGTGGTCATTTTTTTTTCCGACAATGGCGGTGCGCCCACTAACGGCGCCTGGAATCTACCGCTGGCTGGCGCGAAGTTTTCACTTTGGGAAGGAGGAATTCGTGTTCCGTTCATTCTCTCTCGTCCCGGCGATCCGCACGCCGGTGAAACCTGGCATCACCCAATCTCGACGCTTGACGTCGTTCCCACCTGCCTTGACGCAGCAGGGTTCGAGTTGCCTGAAGCGATCGATGGCCGCCCGATTCCGAAATCCGAAAGTGATTTCGGCGCACTGAGAAACCTTTTCTGGCGATGGGGCGCTGAAAGCTACGCCGTGCGTTCTGGTGACTGGAAACTTCTGCACAAGGGATCTTTCAGTAACAGAAAGCCAACCGCAGGAATCATCAACCGGAAGAATCTTTCAACGGGCACGCGCCTGTTCGACCTGCGAGAGGACATTTCCGAGAGCCGTGACATGGCGGATGAGCATCCCGAGATCGTCCAGCGGCTGCAGGAGTTGTATGCGGACTGGTCGAAAGACGTGGCCGGTGGTAAGCGAGGGGCGAAGTGATGATCAAGTATCGCGAATTCAGAGCATGCGGTTACCGCCGGTTGCACGCATTAGCGGGGGCTTTTTGTGTGTTGTTATCCGCACACGCCTCGGCCGAAGCAGACCAGCCCAACATCGTTCTCTTCTTGGTCGACGACATGGGGCTGATGGATACGTCGGTCCCGATGTTGACCGACGAAAATGGCAAGCCGAAACGCCATCCGCTCAACGACTGGTATCGCACTCCGAACATGGAACGTCTCGCCGCGATGGGCACGCGGTTCAGCAACTTCTATTCGCACAACGTTTGCTCGCCAACACGTGTGTCGATCATGAGTGGACAGAATTCGGCGCGACATCGAACCACCGATTACATCTTTCCGTGGCAGAACAACCGCCTGATTGATACCCGGCAATATCCGCTGGCGATATGTCAGCAGGTTCCGCCAGAGTGGAACTGGGCCGGTCTGAAGAAGAGTGATGTCACTTTACCACGACTCTTGAAGCAGGTGGGCTATAAGACCATCCACGTCGGCAAAGGACACTTCGCGCCGGACAAACACGAAGGCACCGACCCGTTGAATCTTGGGTTTGATGTGAACGTTGCCGGTTCCTGTATTGGTGCGCCGGGCTCTTATTATGGGAAGTCGGGATACGGAAAAGACTCGAAGGGTATGCACGCGCGTCCCGTGCCGGACCTCGACAAATACCACGGCACCGAGACCTTTCTGACCGAAGCCCTGACGCTGGAAGCAAAGGCCGAAGTCGACAAAGCGCTGACCGCGAAGAGACCGTTTTTCCTGTACATGTCTCACTACGCAGTGCACTCGCCGTTCAACACCGATCCGCGTTTTGCAGCGAATTACCGCAGTAAAAAAAGGCCGCCGGCCGCACAGGCCTACGCCACGCTGATCGAGGGCATGGATAAATCTCTCGGCGACCTGATGGACCATGTCGAAGCGAAGGGCGTCGCCGAGAACACGCTGTTCATTTTCCTTGGCGACAATGGCGGAGATTGTCCGTACGGGCCGCTTGATGACGTCTCCGCGTGTGCCCCTTTGCGTGGTCGAAAAGGGGCCAAGTGGGAAGGCGGCATGCGCGTTCCCTTCATCGTGGCGTGGGCTAAGTCCGACGCCACGAATGTCTGGCAAAAGCAACTGCCGATCTCCGCGGGCGGGATTCGTCAGGAAATCGGGGCGTGTTACGACCTGTTCCCCACGATCGCGGAGTTGGTCGAAGCATCCATTCCAACAGAGCATCCGGTGGATGGCCAGAACTTGTCGCGACTGTTGACTGGGCAATTGGATTCACAACACCAGGATGAATTCCTGAACCACTATCCGCATCCGCGTCGCGGTCAGAGCCACTTCTTCACGACATGGCGGAATGGAAAGTGGAAGGTGATCTACGAGTACGTCGCCAAAGGCGACGACCGCTACGCCTTGTTCGATCTTGCAGCGGACCCGAGCGAATCGACCAACCTTGCAGGCGAACATCCGGGAAAGCTCAGGACCATGATGCAGGGCATGGTCCGCGAGCTGGAATCACGGAATGCGGTCTATCCGGTGAAAGACGGTAAGAAGCTGAAGCCACTGATCCCCGAGGAGAAGAATTCATGAGACGCCTCTTGCTGGTATTGGCTTGTGCTGCATTCACAGGTCTTGCCGCTAACTCCAACGCCGCTGATAAACCCAACATCCTGTTCATCCTAGTCGACGACATGGGCTGGCGTGACCTGGCGTGTTACGGGCACGAGATTCACGAAACGCCAAACATCGATGCGCTCGCGGCGCTCGGAATGCGTTTCACCAGCGCCTATGCGGCCTGTCCCATCTGCGCCCCGTCGCGTGCCGCGATCATGACGGGGAAGTTCCCGTCGAACACTGG
>JBMYQZ010000334.1:0-6417 GCA_049601855.1 Limisphaerales bacterium
GGCTCGAATCCTGGATGGTTGCCGCTTGTTCAGCAGCCTGCTTGCGTTCGGCTTCCCGCTCCGCCTCCCGCTTTTCGCTGCGCGCTTTCAAGTCCTCCATCTCACGATCGAGCTTGGCTTCTTCCTCCGGAGTGAAGCGCTGTTCGATCGGGATGTCGGCGCCGCAGAAGCCGCACTTGGTCAGGCGCCGGTTGTAGAGGACGCGATCGCAAGATGGACAGTGCTGGGCGCTCATGGTCACCCGTTGATGCCACAAGTCGGTTGGTTCAACAAGACGCGCTACTTGTGGTCCACCCAATGATCCTTAGCGCACGACACTGGCGAGGGCGGCATCATTCCTTATGGTCCTGATTGTGAACCGATCGTCTTTCTTGATTCTCGATCCATCCGAAAGGTTAACCTTCTTTTCCGACCTCTGCTCCACGACCTGCCTGGTCATTGGCCGCGGGCAAGAGACGGCGAAACGGAATCCAAAACGCCACCGCGGATCCGAGCAAAATCATGATCCAGGTGATGGGACGAAGCTGGTGAAGGTGGGCCATGAAGTATCCAAGAGAGTCGTCTGCCAGGAAGGGAGCAAAACGCCACTCGGTGAAGATCCCCAGGATCAACGCCAACACACCGGAGACCACGGGAATCGGTTTGGAGTTCGCCCTGGTTATCCCCGCTCCCAATCCCATGAGGCCACCCGGAAGCGCCAGACCATAGAATCCCTGACCCACGATCCAGAAGAAAATGAAGTACCCCAAGATTCCTCCTACCGCGGCGCCAAGGAGGACCAGCATATTGTTTTTGAGTTGCGGAGACATGAAATCAGTTCGGGCAGAATAAGGGGCGAGTCCGAATTTACGAGGGAAACGACATGCTACTGGTCCCTCCGCTTGCCGTCCGCCGCCTGTCCCAGTCCTCCAAGATCTCTCGCCGACGACGATCGGCACGCGACTGTGCTGCCGCTTCGAATGTCGAGCATACGATTTGAACCACGATGAAGGACATGACGATACCTTGGATCCAGTCGTCATTCGATCCGGCCCAGAACAACCAGTAAACTATCAGCGTGGGGATGCCGTAAACGACCAGCGTGACGCCGACAGTGATGGCCAAAAACACCAATAGATCCCAGAGCTTCTTCATCGGCCGGAAAAACCCATTGTGAGGTTTGACACCGACGCGTGGATTCGGTCGCAGAAAAAAGCCACGGCCTTTCGTCCGTGGCTTCGTAATTCGATGATCTTTGCGCTCAGCTCGGCAGCAGGTCTTTGACCATTTCCTTCTCCTGTTTCAACTCGTCAACGGAGGCGTTGATCTTCTCGCGACTGAAGTCGTTGATCGGCACGCCTTGGACGATCTTCCAAGCGCCTTCGCTGTCGACGCGGATGGGGAAGCTGGTCATGAGACCTTCTTCGACGTCGTAACTGCCGTCGGAGGCGACGCAGACGCTGTTCCAATCGCTGGCGGCAGTGGGCGTCACCAGACAGGAGACGGTATCCACGACGGCATTCGCGGCGCTGGCGGCACTGGAGGCGCCGCGGGCCTTGATGATGGCAGCGCCGCGTTTCTGGACGGTGGGGATGAATTCGTCTTTCAGCCAGGCTTCGTCGTCGATGACTTCGGTGGCGGGCTGATCGTTGATCTTGGCGCTGTAGAAATCCGGATACTGGGTGGCGGAGTGGTTACCCCAGATGGTCATGTTCGTGACGGCGGTGACATCGACGCCGGCCTTCTGGGCGAGCTGGGTCTTGGCGCGATTTTCGTCGAGACGGGTCATGGCAAAGAACTGGTCGTTCGGAATGTCCGGCGCGTTGTTCATCGCGATGAGGCAGTTGGTGTTGCAGGGATTGCCGACGACCACGGTGCGGACGTCACTGGCGGCGTTGTTCTGGATCGCCTGGCCCTGGCCGGTGAAGATCTTGCCGTTGATGCCGAGGAGATCGGCGCGTTCCATACCATCCTTGCGCGGCACGCTGCCCACGAGGAGCGCCCAGTTCACACCGTTGAAACCTTCGTCGAGGCTGGCGGTCGGGACGGTGCCCTTCAGCAGCGGGAAGGCGCAGTCATCGAGTTCCATGCAAACGCCTTCGAGGGCAGGCAGCGCGGGCTCGATTTCGATGAGGTGGAGGATGACGGGTTGGTTGGGCCCAAACATTGCGCCGGAGGCGATGCGGAACAGCAGGGAATAGCCGATTTGTCCGGCAGCACCGGTAACAGCAACACGAATAGGTTTTGCGCTCATATATGTTTCTTAACCAAAAAGGGCGGGGAGTATGCGAAGTCGCTTGTTGTGGTGCAAGTATGGAGAAAAGACGTTTCTTGGTGATAAAGGGCACTTTTGCGACGAATAACTGCTTTACGCCATTGGGAAACAGGGGAACTATGATCACGAATCCGCTGATGAAGTCCTGCGCAAAGAAATCATTTCATCCCCAATTCTCGCGCCGCGCGATGTTGCAGGCCGGGGCCTTGGGCTTGGTGGGGCTCGGCACCAACCACCTGGGAATGCTGCAGGCCGCCGCCGCCGAACCGGGAGTTAAAGCCACGGTGCCGACGGCCAAGGCGAAGTCGGTGATCTATATTTTTCTCTCGGGTGGTCTCGCGCAACATGAGTCGTTCGACATGAAGCCGGACGCGCCGAGTGAGATTCGCGGCGACTTCAATCCGATTCCGACCCGCACTCCGGGGCTGCGAATCTGCGAACATCTTCCGGAACTCGCCAAACGCAGCAACCAGTGGTCGATCTGCCGTTCGCTGACCCACAAGTGGAACGAGCATTCGCAGGGACATCACATCATGTTGACGGGGCGTTCGGACATCCCGTCCGGATTCGATCCCACCAAGCCGAAAGAGACCAATCACCCATCGATCGCTGCAATCGCAAATCACATTCTGCCGCGGAACAATCTGCCGCCCGCGATCGTCCTGCCCGAGAAACTCGTGCATCGCACCGGCCGCGTTATCCCGGGGCAATTTGCCGGTTACATGGGGCCGCGGCGCGAGCCCTACTTTGTCGAAGCCTCCCGTTTCAATGCGAAGAACTACGGCGCCTTTCCCGAATATCTTTTCCACCACTCCCGCGGTTTGGAGGAGAACCACATGAACTTCGATGCTCCGAGCTTCAACCTCCCGGAAGGGCTCGACCTCCAACGCGTCAAAGGCCGTCTCGGCATCACCGCCGAACTCGATCGTCAACAGGCTTACCTCGAACAGGCCGGTTCCGCGCAATCGATGGACAAGTATCGCGAGATGGCGATCGGGCTGATTGGTGACCCCAAGGTGAAGGGCGCCTTCGACGTGATGAAGGCCGATCCGAAGCTGCAGGATCGCTACGGTCGCAACTCATTCGGATGGTCACTCCTCATGGCCCGTCAACTCGTCGAGGCCGGCGTGAATCTGGTTCAGGTCAACCTCGGCAACAACGAGTGCTGGGACACGCACCAGGCGGCTTGGCCAAACCTGAAGAACTTTCTTTTCCCACCAACCGACAAGGCGGTCTCCGCCCTGCTCGATGACCTCGGCGAACGCGGCTTGCTCGATGATACTCTCATCGTCATGGCCGGCGAATTCGGACGCACGCCGAAGATCTCCACAATTCCCAGCGCGACGCTTCCCGGACGCGATCATTGGGGCGCCGTGCAAACGGTCTGGTTCGCCGGCGGTGGTGTGCAAGGCGGACGCGTCATTGGTTCATCCGACAAGATCGGTGGTTATCCAGACAGCGATCCGCAGACGCCAGAGAATCTCGCTGCGACAATCTACGAAGCACTTGGCATCCCGCGTGAGTTTGTCTGGTACGATCCGATTCAGCGTCCCTTCCACGTGTATCACGGGGAACCGATCAAGGGTCTGTTCTCTTAGAGCAGGCAAGGGCGGACTCGCTATCTCGTCTCTCAATTTCAGTCGCGAGCGATCTTCTGCTTCTGCTCAACAACTCACGCGCTTCGCCTTCTTCTTCGCTCGCTTCTTCTTCTTTACCGGCAACGTTTCGGTGAAGGCCAGCCCACGCTTGACCCATTTCTGCAGCTGCGCCTTCGTCCGAATTCCTTCGGGTGCCACGGAGATGAAGCCCGTCAGCGGAACGCCGGTGAAATCCATCTCGCTCGCATGCTTCTCCTTGAGCAGTATTTCGTAGGCATCGGTACCGACCCGCACCATGAAGCCGAACTTCTGGTCGCCCCCGCACATCATATTGCCGCGGTGCATGAAGCAAAGACCGCCAAACATCTTTGTCTCCGTAATGCCCTTTTGCTCCGCGAGAATCTCGCGAATCCGTTCGTTCAGTTTCTCGTCGAGTGCCACGGGCTTGATTCAAGAAGCATGTAGTTGTTCGAGGAATGCTTCGTGCGACGGATCGCTGCAGGAAGTCATGATGTTCTCGCGATCACCGGCGAGGGTTGAAGCAATGCCCCCGGCTTCGCGCACGCTGGGAATCAACGCCGCCACATCCCACGGCTGCATGCGCGTGTCGATGCCGGCGTGTATACTGCCTTGGCAGACCAACGCGTGCTGGAGACAATCTGTGTAACAGCGGAACTTGCGCGCCTGGCGAATGACGCCCTGCAAGCCATAGGCGATCTCGTCGTCTTCACACAAGATGTCCGAGCCGTGCACGCCGGACGCGGAAACGGTCGCATCCTTCAATTCCACCGGCTCGGCCACGCGAATTCGGGTTGGCGACGCGTTGCGCGTCTTGAACCAGCAGCCTTCGCCCTTCTGCGCATAAACCGTTTCTCCCATCGCCGGGAAATGAATCACGCCAAGCTGCGGTTCACCGTCTTCGAGATAGGCGATCAGGGAACCGAACACGGGCATGCCAAACGTAAACCAGGTCGTGCCGTCAATCGGATCGATGATCCATTGCTGGTCCGCAACCTGCCGCTCGCCGCCGTATTCCTCCCCCAAGATCTCGTGGTCGGGATGAACTTTTTCAATCTTTTGGCGAATGGCCGCCTCGGCGTTGCGATCCGCCTCGGTGGCCTCCGAGCCGTCGGCCTTCAGGCTCACCGAACATTTTTGGTAATGCGGCAGGATCTGTTCCTCGGCGACGAACGCGAGATGAAGGGCAAAATCGAGAAGCGAATCAGCGGCCATGGCCTGCCAGAGTAGGAGTATTCCATCGGTATTGAAGTCCGAAGCCTTGCTGCCGTCTGACAGACATGAAGCCCCGCTGCCTGCTATTCCTGTTCGTCCTCGGCTTGGGGTTGGAATCCCCGGCCGGCGAGAAACTCTACAACGGAATCGAACTGCCGGACGAATGGCCCCCACGAGATGTACGTTTCCGGCGTTTTCAGAATAGCGATCCCGCGCCGAAACCTCCCTATCTCGTCAAGCCACCCGCCGTGATCCCGATCGATGTGGGGCGCCAGTTGTTCGTGGATGATTTCCTGATCGAGTCGACCACGCTGAAACGCACGTTTCATCGCCCGACCTACTACGAGGGAAATCCCGTGTTGAAACCCGATCGACCTTGGGAAACGCACTCACGATTGGGACCGATGGCGATGCCCTTCAACGGTGGCGTTTTCTGGGATCCAAGAGACCAGCTGTTCAAGATGTGGCACATGGCCGGTTACAACTACAACGGTGCGCTTTCCATCTCGAAGGACGGACTGAACTGGGAGAAGCCGAATTGGGGTTTCCGCGGAAAATCCAATGTCATCAAGATTCCGAACAACGAGATGCACGGCGTCTGGCTCGACCTGGAAGAGAAGGATCCGGCCCGTCGCTACAAGATGGTCTGGCATCGCTCGGGCAACTATTCGGCGGCGGTTTCCTCCGACGGTATCTACTGGAACATTCTCGGCAAACTTGGTCGCTCCGGTGATCGCTGCAGTCTCGGATACAATCCCTTTCGCGGTGTCTGGATCTATTCGCTGCGACACGGCTGGGGTCGCCCACGCGCCCGGCGCTATGCCGAAAGCAAGGTCTTCGGCGAAGCCAATTGGTATGACAACACACCGCCACTTTGGACCGGCGCCGATCGTCTCGATGGCATGCGACCGGAACTCAAAACCCCGCCTCAACTCTACAATCTCGACTGCGCCCCGTACGAAAGCCTCATGCTCGGACTCTTCACGATCTATCGCGGCAACCCACGCGACGATGCCGATCGCCCCGCCGCGCTCACCGATGCCGAACTCGAGCCACTCAAGAAATCCGGACGACCCAAACTCAATGAAATCTCCGTCGGCTTCAGCCGCGACGGATTCCACTGGTCGCGCCCCGATCGTAAACCGTTTCTTCCCGTGTCCGAGAAACGCGGTGCCTGGAATTGGGGCAACGTCCAATCGGCCGGCGGTTGTTGTCTGGTCGTCGGCGATCGTCTGTTCTTCTACGTCAGCGGCCGCGCCGGATTGGCGTTCCCCAAGTCGCCCGGTGAAGACTCCGGCGGCTCCACCGGCCTCGCCTTTCTGCGCCGCGACG
>JBMYQZ010000335.1:0-6393 GCA_049601855.1 Limisphaerales bacterium
GCGTGCAGGCCTGCAAACGCCGGTTGATGAACCTGCCACCGCTCGAAACTCCCACTCCGTCCTCGCGACCCGCGGAAGCCGAACAGTTCCCCGGTGGTCTCGAAGCCATGCCCGCCTAAGGCAACCCGATGCGGAATCGTCGTTCACTGGTCGAAAGCGAAACACTCGAGGAGATCAACATCTCCCCGCTGATCGACATGGTGTTCATCCTCCTGATCTTCTTCATCGTCACGACCGTGTTCGTGGAAGAGACCGGGGTGGATGTCGACAAGCCTCAGGCCGTCTCGGCTTCACAGTTGGAAAAGAACAGCATCCTTCTGGCGGTAACCCAGGAAGGGCAGGTCGTCTACGGCGGCCGCGACATCGGTCTGGCCGGAGTTCGCCCCCTGGTGAAGCGACTCACACAAAAGGAGAACATCCCGGTGATTATTCAGGGCGACAAGAACGCCTTCCTGGGATTGGCGATGCAGGTTTACGACGAATGCAAACTGGCTGATGCCGAGGACGTCAGCTTCGCTGCAGTCGGGCCCGGAACTTGAGGCCGGCCATGCGAATGAGTTTCACAGGTGGCGCGAGCCAAGCTTGTAGGACGGACATTCCTGTCCGTCTCTTGGGGCGGCGATCATGTCTAGGTGAAGGACAGGAATGTCCGTTCTACGTTCGAAGTGTTGTCCACTTGATTGGGGGCGACCTTTGAAGAAAGTCTTCACTCCTCCGAAAATGGGCGGCGGCTGGTTCTGGCCGTACTTCTTCGGGTTCCTGATCACGGCAGCGGTGTTCCTGGTGCTGCCGCTGACGCAGTTGGTGAAGCCAAAGGGCGGCAAGACGGATCTGGTGCGGGCCGACAAGTTCGTGCAGGAGAATCCGCCGGATCCACCACCACCGCCTCCTCCGCCACCACCGCCTCCTCCAGACGAGCCACCACCACCACCGCCACCGGCTTCGACGCCTTCCAACCCCTTGGATATTCCACCTCCCCCGATGCCGAGTGTCGGCGGCAGTGGTG
Organism: Limisphaerales bacterium; assembly: GCA_049601855.1. Classification (GTDB taxonomy): domain Bacteria; phylum Verrucomicrobiota; class Verrucomicrobiia; order Limisphaerales; family JAYPXF01. The sequence goes on from JBMYQZ010000335.1 coordinate 1,007, forward strand.
GTGGTCTCGTGATGGACAATCGCATCTTCGAGAAGGCTGCCGAAGCCGCCACCTCCTCGATCTTCAGTCTCGCCGAACTGGACAACCGACCCGTGCCGATGTCACAGGCCGCTCCCCGACATCCTCGTGATCTGCTGAAGGCGAAGACCGAAGGCCTGGTCGTACTGCTCTTCGTGGTGAACGAGAGCGGTCGAATCGAGGACCCACGCGTGGAGACTTCCAGCCATCCTGATTTTGAAAAGCCGGCCCTCGACGCGGTGAAGCGCTGGAAGTTCAAGCCCGGCCAGAAGGACGGCAAGCCGGTGTCCACCTACGTCCGTCAACCCATCCGTTTCACCATCTCCAGCTGAAGAACTCTTACCTCATGAAATCCATTCGAACCCTCTGTGTGCTGGCATTGCTGATGTCATTTCTCACACCTGCGGAAGCAGCGGAAAAGAAGCGCAGCTTCTTCCGTCTCGGCAAGAAGCAGGAAGACCCGGCCGAAACCGCGGCGGCTGCCGGATCGAACTTTCAGTTTCCGAAGAGCCTCGAAGGCATCGACTTTTCGATCCAGGCTGCCGGCCAGATTCCGAACGATCCCTGGCGTCATCTGTGGGACAGCTCGGAGTTTCAACGCCGCTTCACCGGTCGCTACGGCTTCCTGGCCAACGTAGAACCGGAACTCACGGAGACGAACGAGGTCGCCTTCATGCGCGAACTTGCCCCGCTTTTGCAGGCGGATCCCAAACTCGCCGCCTACGTCTTGAAGACGAATCTGACTGCCACCAATAACGCCCAGCTGGATTTCACCCTCGGCAGTCTCTACTTCCAGATGCTGGATTATCCGCGGGCGGTGAAGGCGTACCAGACCGCGATCGACAAGTTCCCGGACTTCCGTCGCGCCCACAAGAACCTTGGCTTCTCGTATCTCAAGATGGGCAAGTACGCGGAAGCCGCCGCACCCTTGAGTGCGGCGATCGAACTCGGGGATCGTGACTCCACGACCTTCGGTCTGCTCGGTTTTTGTTACATGAACCAGGAACGGTTCATCCCGGCCGAAGCTGCCTACAAGCAGGCGATCCTCTTCCAACCCGGCAACGCCGATTGGCGGCTTGGTCTGGTGAGAGCGCTGGTCGCACAAGAGAAGCTCACCGAGGCCAACCGGATGGTGGAGGAGGTTTTGCAACGCGATCCGTCGGACGTGGACATGTGGGAACTCCAAGCCGGCATCTACGCCCAGCTGGAACAACCGAAGTTGGCCGCCGTGAACTACGAGATCATTCGCAAGCTGGGCAAGTCCACACCGCAGTTGCTCTACAGCCTTGGCGATCTTTACCTGGCCGACGAAGCCACCGACCTTGCGCTGCCGGTTTATCTTGAGGCCATTCGGCAGAATGGCACGGACGACATTCCCCGCGCCCTGCGTACGGCGAAGATCCTCGTCAGTCGCGGCGAACTTGCCGAAGCGAAACAACTCTTCGCCAGCATCCGTCAGGCTGCCGACAACAAGTTGGCCAATGAAAACGAACTCGAGTTGCTCAAGTCCGAGTCCAAGGTCGCCAACGCCGAGGGCAACTCGGAAGCGGCGGTCAAGATTCTGGAAACCGTCGTAGAACGCGATCCACTGGACGGCGAAGCCCTGCTCCTGATCGGCGATCACTACCTGCGCTCCGACCAGATCGAGAAAGCCGAATTTCGCTACGACCTCGCCTCCAAGATTACCGGCTTCGAAGCCGACGCCCTCGTGAAACTCGCGCAGGTGCGGGTGAAGCAATCGAAATACGACGACGCCATCACCCTGTTGAACAAGGCGCAGAAGATCAATCCGCGCGACACCGTGCAGAACTATCTCGAGGCGATCGAACGCATCCGCCGCACCGCCGCCTGAGCCCTTCGCAAGGCTTCCTACGCCATCAACGTGACCTCATCGCTCCGCCAACATCGACGCCTGTTCTGCGCCCTCATCCGGCGCCTACCGGTGATCTGCATGCTGATCCTGATCGGCCTGTCGCGCGATGTGTTGGGGCAGAATAGTGAGGGCGGATCCATCCGTGGTCGGGTGACGGATAGCTGGCAAAGTAATCCGGTCCCCGCCGCGATCGTGACAATCAGGGGAACGACGTTGGCAACCGAAACGGATCGCGAGGGCGCCTACGTGATCAACGGCGTGCCGCCGGGCAGCTTCACGCTCATCGTTTCCAAGAACGGGTACCAGCGCGTGGTGGTGAGTGGCGTGAAGGTGGCCGTGGGAGTGGAGACCAAGGCCGACGCGAAGATGGGTCCGATCTTCTTCGACATGGATGCCTTCGAGGCCCTGGCCGAACCGATCCCGGATCAGAAGACAGAACTCTTCGACAGCAACAAGAAATCTTCCGTGGTCGTCCAGGGACTCACCGCGGATGATTTCGGAAAGCTGGCGGTCAATGATGCCGCCGACGCCGTGTCCAAGGTCACCGGTGTGACCGTCGCTGACGGCAAATACGCCGTCGTGCGTGGTTTGTCAGACCGTTACACCTCTTCGTCGATGAACGGCGCCGAGATCCCTTCCGCCGATCCGGAGAAGCAGGCAGCCCAACTCGATCTCTTCCCGGCCCAGATGATTGCCCGCGTGGAGGTGAAGAAGACCTTCATGCCGGATCTCCCCGGCGGATTTACCGGCGGGGCAATCAACATCGTGACGAAATCCTATCCGGAACGGTTGACCTTCAACATGGGCGTGGGAGCTTCGTATAACACGCAGTCGAGCCTGCGCAGTGACTTCCTGACCTACACGGGTGGAGCGACGGACTCTCTCGGCTTTGACGATGGTGGGCGCGAGATCCCGATTGAACTCGAAAACGCCGATCCCAACGCCGTGCTCCAAGACCGCAACCTGGCACAGACTTTCCTGGTGTTCCGTCGCTTCGGCATTCCCTTCGCGCCGGGACAGGCCGCGTTTGATCGCAATAATGGCCTGGCTCGTTCCTTCGGGGATCTGACTTACGAGGGTCACGAAGACGGCTCACCGTTGAACCGGAATTTCAACCTGTCCTTCGGCGCACCGTTCAAGGTGCTCGGCAAGGACGCGGGGATCTTTGGCGGGGTCAGCTACGACCGCAACTTCACCTTCTACGACGACCGCATCCGCACGCGCTACAACGGCTCTTCGCCGGCGCAACTGCGGCAGTTCCTGCGCGAAACCGCCGGCTCGGACAACGTCGCCTGGGGTGCGGTCTTCGCAGCCGGAACCAAGCCCAGTGAAGGACACGAACTCGGTTTCAACTTCGCCTACACGCAGAACGCCGAGAAGCGGGCCGTGCACGGTGAAGGCCAAGGAACAACCAACGATCAGGACGTGCCGATCGTCACGGACACGCTCGAGTGGAATGAACGTTTTCTGCAGTCCTATCAGCTCAAGGGCAGTCATGAATTTGCCGACCTCGCTGATCTCAAATTCGAGTGGCTGACCTCCATCGCCGCCACCTTGCAGGATGTGCCGGACTTGCGCCTGATCGAGCGGGTGGAAGATCCGATTGGGGCGCCTCCGCATTCGAGCACGGCAACCACTCCCGACCGTCCGCAACGCCAATTCCGCACGACCGAGGAAGGTAACTTCAACAACCGCATCGACGTCACCCTGCCGTTCACGCAATGGACGGAGGACGAAGGTTATATGAAGTTCGGTGCCTACCAGAGCATCGCTGATCGCGAGTTTCAGATCCGCGGCTACGAGTTTCAATACGAGACCGGCGACGTGGCGCTCCTCGATGGCGGTCTCGATCCCAGCCAGGTGCTCATCACGCCCTTGGCCGGCAACTTCGCCGACTCCGAAGGCACGCGCACGATCGAGGCGATTTACTCAATGGCCGAGCTGCCGATGAACGGCAAATTGAAGTTCCTCGGCGGCGCCCGCATCGAGACCACCAAGATCGAGATGACCACACTGGACGTCTTTCGCGGGGCGCAACCACCAACGTCGATCGGCGAATCCTCATTGCTGCCGGCAGCAGGCCTCGTGTATTCGCCAGTCAAGGATGTGAATCTCCGCTTCAACTGGTCGCAGACGATTGCGCGGCCTTCCTTCCGCGAACTCACGCCCGTGGAACTCGTCACGTCCGCGGGTGGCCGTCGGGTGGTCGGCAATCCCAGCCTGGAACTCACGACCACCGCAAACTGGGACGTTCGTGCCGAATGGTTTCCGGATCCTGGCCAGGTCTATTCGATCGGTGCGTTCTACAAGCAAATCAGCGGCCCGATTGAACAGGTGTTGATTTCCGCACTCGGTGACATCCGTTTTGAAAACGGTTCGGACGCGGAACTGTTCGGTATCGAGACGGAAATGCGCCGTGACCTGAAACACTTCAGCGAACACCTCGACGGATTCGAACTCGGCCTGAACTACGCCTTCCTGCTTTCCGAGATTCCACGCAATCAACTCGAGTTGGCGAACAAGGCCTACGCCGGCGTGGAACCCACGCGTCCGATGTTTGACCAGCCTACTTACGTCTTCAACGCAGACCTAACCCACGAACTCAAGGCGTGGGATCTCACGACCTCGCTTTCCTACAACCTCACCGGTCGTCGTCTCATCCTGGTGAACAGCCGGGGACCGGACACCTATCTCGAACCCGCCGCCAATCTCAATCTCACGATGACCAAGCGCTTCGGCAAGAACTGGAAATTGCGCTTTACCGCGCGCAACCTGCTGAATCCGCTGATCAAGGAGGAATACGACAGTGAGGAAGTCGCCAAAGTCATCGCCACCAGCGGCACGTTTATGAACGGCTTCGATCCCTTCCAATCCGCCTTCCGCCGCGGCCGCAGCTTCGGCATGTCCCTTTCTTATTCCTTCTGAGTCCCGGCGCAGGGCGGACCGAAAACCCCGTCCTGCAGGCTGGAAGCCAGCAGGACGGGTCGCAACGCACTCCCCGCCGTTCCTCAAATCCTTCCGAGCTTAACCTCGCTGACACACAGGTGTAACAGACCGCCCGCATGGTCTCTTCCGGACGAACGAGATGTCCCACGAATCAATGAAATTACGAAACATGAAATCGATCATCGGCGGCCTGACCGGAGCTGCCTTGCTCCTCGGCAATTCCCTGAACGCCGCCGTCGTTCAGGTGAACAACTCCGACATCACCGGCACGGTGCAATGGACGGCGAACAACACCTACGTGCTCAACAACTTCGTTTACGTTGAAGCGGGCGAAGTACTGCGCATCGAGCCAGGCACGGTCATCAAGGGCAAGCAGGGAACGGGTGGCAATGCCAGCGCCCTTTTCGTCACCCAAGGCGGACAGATCTTCGCCGAAGGCACGCCGGACAATCCCATCATCTTCACTTCCGAACTGGACAGCACGGTCGGCGAATCGGCCAATGTCGGGAACGCCAACTTCGGCTTGCTCGGCAGCCAGCTCTGGGGCGGC
>JBMYQZ010000336.1:0-6378 GCA_049601855.1 Limisphaerales bacterium
GTCCAAGTCTGTCCGTCATTGTGCGAAATCCGTCGCTGGGGATCCGTCGGTGAATCCCCATAGCCACGCTTCTGGTCATCGTGCGACCAGACGGTATGAATTTCCTCCCGATACCCGTCCTTCCCCGAATACACCCACACCCACGGCGCCTTCCCCGGATACTTATTGGGCAGGTACACCTCTCGTTTTACCGACACGATATCCCCTGCCCAACCGGACACGGCAAACAGTAAAAACAGGACTAGCAACTTGATGCGCATGGAACTGCTTCTAGACTCCCCGAAACATTCGCACATGCCAAACACTGATCTTTCCCATTCCGAACTGCTTGAACTCAAACGCTGGAATACCCCCACCATGTTCAATGGCTGGGAGCAGATCACGCAGCACGACGTCGCCAACTCCGGTGTAAATCGCGAAGAGACCCACGACTTCATGCCGCACATGGGGCCGATGATCGGGCGGGCAGTAACCGTTCGTATCGGGATGCGAAGCAAAGAAGGCAGGGCCACGGCCGACCCGGCCGCCTACCACAATTACCTGCAATACCTGGCCGGCATCGAAGGCCCCAAGATCGCGATTGTGAAAGACATGGACGGCGCCCCCTTTTACGGCTCCTTCTGGGGCGAAGTGAACAGCAACGTTCATCGCGCCCTCGGTTGCGTCGGCACCATTACCGACGGTTGCATTCGCGATCTGGACGAAATGATGAACGCCGGATTCAAGGCGCTTGCCCGTCGCCTATGCGTCGGCCACGGATACGGTCACGTCGTCCATTTCGGTGAAACGGAGGATGTCTTCGGCACCACCATCAATCCCGGACAACTCGTCCACGCCGACAAGCACGGCTTTCTCGCCATCCCTCCCGAGGACGAAGCCCAACTCCTCGACGCCTCCCGGTTCATGGATTCCAACGAGTGCCAGACTGTCATCCCCGCCGCCCACAGCGCTCACGGCAAATCCACCACCGAAACACTCGCCGCCATCAACCAGGCCATCGACCAGTTCCGCGCGAACACGCAGAAGAAATTCGGTCGCAGCGGCGAGCTCGGACAGGGTTCCGAATGAATCCGCGTACTTCGGGTTCGCCTTCGACTTGAGTTTATTCAACTCGCGAGTCTGCAACTGCCAGAACTTGGCGAGTCTCTTTTCCCCCTCCATGACTCTGGGATGTCTCGCGGCTGGCACGTATTTGGCCGCCTTTCGTTCCAGCACGTACACCTTTCCCGTTTTCGATTCGAAGTAACCGGTGTGCACAATCAAACCGTCCCGCGGATGGGGCTTCTTGCCCGCCACCCGATGCCGGTCGCGAATGCGGAAAGTAAATTCACCCGGCACCTCGGAATTCTCATCCAATACTTCTGTTTCGTAGTGCATCTTGCGAACCGGTCCGACGCGCGAAAGGAAGGCACGGAGTTCTTCGGGTGGTGTGATGGGCCGAACGAATTGCGTGCCGATCGCCCGCACCGCCAAGCGCTTCTGCTCTTCTGTGTTAGTTTTCGGGTCGGAGGCCTTGAGCGAGAGACTCGCTGAAAGCAGCAACAGGATGAGGATGTTTTTCATGATTAGTATTTCTCTGGGTTTCGGTTGATATCGGAAGATCAAGACGAGCGATCAGCCATTCGGCCGCCAAGGCATTGCCGACGAGGCTGAGATAGAGAGCAAGAATGTAGACGGTTTCCAGCGGCACACCCATCTGGGCCAAACCGAGATTGTAGATCCGAAAGGTGATCGCGGTCGTCACCATCGCGAAGGAGCGGATCATCCAGGTCACGTGCGAGCGCTTCCGTCCGCGCCGAATGCTGATCCAGCCCATCCAAGTCGAGTGGGTGGTGAAGATCCCTAGAACCACAAAGCCCGCGATACCCGCAAGACCGCCCTTCGCGTAGATCGCCAGGTAAAAGCCGGAAGGAGCCAACACGCCGAGAATGCTCCACGTGTAAACCCTCCCCAGCCAACGATGCAGCCAGGGCAACCTATCGAGAAGTGGTCGGAAGAACTGCAGAAAACTGGCCAACAGACTCGCGATCCCGGCAGCCACGTGCAAGGCCAGCATGGCACGCCACAAAGACGCTTCACTCAGTTCGATGCGCTCCTCCAAGAACGGGACAGCATCTTCGGTCAGGACAATCGGCCAGCTGTTCTCAACGATGATGAGCGACAGGTAGACGAACCCGATCCAAGTGACACATCTAAAAAAGGCCCTGAACACGCTTTCAACGTATCAGGGCCTTTTCCGCTGTTGTCAGTTTCCTGCCAGCGAATGGTAAGAGTTGTTTGACGATCTATTCGCTCAATTCGCCACAATCAGCGATCTCGATCTTCTTCGAGGTCGCCCCGGTCTGAGAGCCGTAGGACTCGACCGTCTGCACGACGTCCATGCCCTCGACGACGCTGCCGAACACGACGTGTTTGCCATCCAGCCAAGCGGTTTCAGCCGTGCAGAGGAAGAACTGAGATCCGTTCGTCCCCGGTCCGGCGTTGGCCATGCTGAGGATCCCGGGGCCGGTGTGCTTCAACTCGAAATTTTCGTCGTCGAAACGATCGCCATAGATCGACTTGCCGCCGGTTCCATTGTGGTTCGTGAAATCGCCGCCCTGACACATGAAATTGGGGATGACCCGATGGAACGACGAACCCTTGTAGCCGTAGCCTTTTTCTCCCGTGCAGAGTGCGCGGAAGTTTTCGGCCGTCTTGGGGACAATGTCCGAACGCAATTCCATGACAATACGTCCCAGGGCTTCACCGTCAGCGGTGACATCGAAGAAACATTTGGTAGTGCTCACGCCGGATACCTTCGCTGTCGCAGGATATTTGACAACAAGAATTCCGAATCGCCTGGCAAGAGGCCTGTTGACGGCACTTCGCCTGATTCGCTGCACGTTGCTCGGAGACTGCACATGATCATTTCGATTGATTCGCAACTTTCTGCCCAGGTGGTGTCAATGCTCTGTCTGCACTTGGGAACAAATGTCTAAGTCAGAAGGCCTCTCCCGCAGTCTTTGATCGGCAACGGATGAAACTTCATTCCAATCCGGCTGCCAAAACATGTAACCTCCGATCTGTTCCGGCTCAGGAACCAGAAAGCATGCCGCAGCGGTCCAACCTGATCTGCCCCCAATGTGGGGACGAGATCGACGAACGCGCCCCGCAGGGATTATGCACCAAGTGCGTCCTTCAGTGGGTCGCGACGGCTATTCGCGACGATCGCGTTCCAGCGGACGCGGAGCGGCCCGTTTCGGTGGAATATCGTCCAAGGACACAGCAATGGAGCGCGGAGGAGATCGGGGCACACTTTGCCGAACTGGAGGTATTGGAATTGATCGGTGCCGGAGGCATGGGAGCGGTCTACAAGGCGCGCCAGACGAAACTCGACCGGATTGTCGCTCTCAAGATCCTTTCCCGCGAGTTGGCCTCGGACGCCACGTTTCAGGAGCGTTTCGACCGCGAAGCCCGTTTGTTGGCGCGCCTGCATCACCCGAATATCGTCACCATCTTTGAAACCGGAAATGCAGGCCCGTTCACTTATCTAATCATGGAGTTTGTCGATGGACAGAATCTGCGCGAGTCCATGGAAGGCGGCCGTATCAAGTCCGAGGAGGCATTGGCGCTGGTCAGAAGCATCTGTAAACCGCTGAAGTTTGCCCACGAACAGGGAATCCTGCATCGCGATATCAAGCCGGAGAACATCCTCATCACCAACCGAGGCGACGTGAAGATCGCCGATTTCGGCATCGCGAAACTCGTCGGTGAAACGGAGCCCGGCAAATCGACGTTGACCGGCGAGAATTCCGTACTCGGCAGCCTGCGTTACATGTCACCCGAGCAGATCGATTCGCCCGGGGATGTAGATCAACGCGCAGATATCTACTCGCTCGGATTGGTGCTCTACGAATTGCTGACCGGCCGACTCCCGATGGGGCGCTTCGATCCCCCGTCCGAAAGCAGCGACGTGAAGAAGGCCGCGGACGAAATCGTCCTGCGGGCCTTGGAGCAGAATCGTACATCACGCTTTCAATCCATGGAGGATTTTCAGACCTGCCTGCGGGAATTGACGGAAGCCGATGCTCCAGGCTCCCCGAACAACCGTGACCGATTGGGGACTTGCGCGGCCATTTGCACAGGCACCAGCTTAGCGTTGGCGGTGGTTTGTGCGGCGTATTTCATGATGATGCTCGAGCAAAACCGGACCAACATCATCCGTGATTCCACGCTCTACATGATCGGGGCGATCGAACTGGTGATAGTTGGGATTCCCGCTGTCTTGGGGATGCTCTTCGGCTGGCGGGTGTTGGCGGAACTCCGCGAATCACCCGAGAAGAAGGTCGGCTTCGACACCGCCATCGTCGGCGCTTTGCCCTGGCCGTTGATCATCGGCTTCGTGTTTGTCGGCGGCACCGTCTGGTCGGTCACCGATGCCGTCGGGATCCACATTTCCCCGCCGCTCTTCGTCATGATCTCTTTGCTGCTCGGTGGTCTGTTGGCCGTCAAGGTCGCCATCCGAGTCTTTCGTTGGGTCACCGTCGATCAAGAATGAGCAAGCCATCCCGCAAACCGAACGCCGGATTCGACGCCACGCAATGGACGATCGTGATGCAGGCACGGGGAGATTCGCCGGAGTCGAAGGCGGCGTTGGGACAGCTGTGCGAAGCGTATTGGAATCCCGTGTTTCAATTCCTGCGCTGTGACGGCCGCGATGAAGATGAGAGCCGGGAAATCACCCAGGCCTTCTTTGCCCGGTTGCTCGAACGCGGCGGAATCGGCCGGGTTAGCCCGGACAAAGGCCGCTTTCGGTCGTACCTGCTGGGTGCCTTGAAACATTTCCTCGCGGAGAAGATACGCAACGATGGGCGACTGAAAAGAGGCGGTGGCGCCAGAATCGAATCGTTGGACGCCGGCGGCACGGAAACTTCGCCGGGGATTCAGGTCGCCGACCCGGACGCTGCCACTGCCACCAGAAACTTTGATCGCGATTGGGCAAACACGATCATGGAGCGAAGCCTTCAAACCGTTCAGGCCCGCTTCGAAAAGGCCGGCAAGTCAGCTCAATTCGAAGCCCTCAAGCAATGGCTGGTGGGCGATACCGAGAATCTTTCCCAAGCCAAGGCCGCCAAGGATCTCGGCATGACTGCGGGCGCGGTCAAAGTGGCCATTCACAGATTGCGCGGGGATTTTCGCTCCGCGATCGAATCCGAAATCACCCAAACCCTCCCGCAATCCGGCGATCTTGCCGATGAATTGCGCTATCTGCTCGAGGTGTTGCGTTGAAGACCCAAGTTTCTTGTAACCACGAAAACACCACGGCTCAGGAAGTTCATGAGCCCACCGAAAGGCTCGCAACCTTATGAAGAACAAACTTTTTATCATCACCGGCGTCGGCGTCGTCCTCGTGGCCGCCGTGTTCCTCTACTCCATCGGTCGGTTCACGAGCTCGCAGCGGACGCTCAACCAAGGGCTTTGGAACGCGTGCAAATACGACAATGCCGCCGCCGCATCCTATTGGCTGGCCAAGGGGGCCGACGTCAATGCCCGGGACAACCACGGCGTCGTCGCTCTGCGAAAGAACCAGACGGCCTTGCACCTGTGCGCGCATTTCGCCAGCACCAAGACCGTGGAACTGCTGCTCCTGGTCGGTGCAGATCCCAATGCCGCCGACGAGCAAGGCAGCACGCCGTTGTTCTTCTGCAACTTCGCCAAGGTCGCCGACAAGTTGGTCTCCTTTGGCGCAGACGTGAATCACAAGGACAAGAATGGCGACACCGCCTTGCAGGCCCGCCGGATGAACGGCTGGCACCTCGACGACGAGTTGAAGGCGGTGTTGGAAGGAAACGGCCCGAGCGCAAAGATGCGCCGCGACTTCGAACAGAAACACGGATCGGCCCGATCTGGCACCTACCCGCCCACCAAGGGTAACTTCGTCAAGAACTTGAAAGGCCACGGCACCGCCCGGGTATGGGGTATCATGTTCGACGTCATCGAACCGGTGGGACACGCATCCGGTTCGTCGTTCGAGGGCGGGCTCCACTCGGATCCCGAAAAAACGGATGCCCGCAACAATTTCTATCTGGGCGACGACGTCAAGATCCGGCTCGAAAAGGTCCCCGGTCGCCCCATCACCTTTGAACTCAACGGCAACAGATACGGCACTCTCGAACCCGGCGACAAGGTATCCATCGACAAGGAACGATCGGTGAAAGTGAACGCTACTATCCGCAAACCGGCGCCGACGACCCCGTAGAGTCCCACTCACAGGAATAGCAACGGTCTCCAGAATGACATTTCCCTTACAAATAAGATCTAACGAAGCGCCCCGCATCGTGTCCCTTCCATGAGTCTATGAGAAATCCACCGAATACTAAGTCACGGTTTACCGCATGC
>JBMYQZ010000337.1:0-6371 GCA_049601855.1 Limisphaerales bacterium
AACTCTTCATCGAACCAAACGATCAGGCCTTGGTCGACATGTGCGACAATCTCACCGTGACGCCTTGGGGAGATCTTATCCTCTGCGAAGACGGACCGGAGGAACAGAATCTCGTCGGCGTTACCCCGGCCGGAGCGATCTATCGCTTCGGACACAATGCAATGAATCACTCTGAGTTTGCCGGGGCTTGCTTCGCCCCGGATGGAAGCACGCTCTTTGTGAACATCCAGAAGTCGGGATTCACGTTCGCGGTCACCGGCCCTTGGCGGCAACGCGCCTGAGTATTAGGCTGGGAGGCCGATGCCGGATTTCGATGAAGCCATAACCGACGAACTCAATCAACTGGAGCACTCCAGCTTGCGGCGTTCGCTGCGTAGCATCGATTCACCGCAAGGTATTCGGATTCGTTCTGATGAAGCTGAGCTTGTTAACTTTTCGTCCAACGACTACCTCGGACTGGCAAATCACCCGGCATTGATCGAGTCCGGTCAAAAAGCCTTGGTAGACTTTGGCGTCGGTGCCGGGTCTTCTCGTTTGATCTGCGGAAATCTCCCCCCCCACATCGAACTCGAAGAAGCACTGGCAGACTTCAAGGGCACGGAAGCTGCGATCACCTTCGCCACCGGCTACGCCGCAGCCATTGGAGCGGTCTGCTCGATCCTCGGCAAAGGCGACGTCGTCATCCTCGACAAGCTGGTTCATGCCTCGCTTGTGGACGCGGCCAGATCCTCGGGAGCAATCATTCGTGTCTTTCGCCACAACGACCTCGGAGGCTTGGAAAAGCGATTGAAATGGGCCAATGAAAAACATCCCGAGGCACGAAAGCTCATCGTTACTGAGAGCGTGTTCTCGATGGATGGTGATCTCGCTCCCTTGTTGAACATCGTCGAACTCAAGGAACGATACGGTGCTTGGCTCATGGTAGACGAAGCCCACGCGACCGGGTTGTTTGGTGACGGTCGATCTGGCTTGATCCAGGAATTCAATCTCACCGATCGCGTTGAGATCCAGATGGCCACGCTCGGCAAAGCTCTGGGCGCTGCTGGTGGCGCCATTTGTGGGAGTCGCCAACTGATTGATCTCCTGATCAATAAAGCTCGTTCACTGATTTATTCCACTGCTCCGCCACCCTGCTCCGCCGCCGCGGCGAAGGCGGCCATCACGCTCGTGCGTTCGCAGGAAGGCGAATCGCGGAGACAACAACTCTGGGCGATGACGGAGAATCTCAAGACCACCCTGATCGAATGCGGTCATGCCCCAGGGATCGTCCGTTCACCTATCGTTCCACTGATCATCGGCGACGAACAAGAGACGATGTCTTTCGCGGAACACTTGCGAGAACCCGGAATCCTGGTCCCTGGAATCCGATATCCGACCGTGGCCCGTGGCCAGGCGCGACTGCGCTTCACGATCACCGCCGATCACAATCTGGATGATCTTGCGATCCTCCGCCAAGCCCTCCAAGCGACTCTCCCCACGGTTGATGAAGCGTAGAGTCCACAAGCTCGCTCAGCTCGACCAGCAATACGTCTGGCACCCCTTCACCCAGATGCGCGACTGGGCCAAGGAGGAACCGATCGTCTTGACCCATGCGCAGGGATCTGTCCTGAGAGATGCTCACGGACGCGAGTATCTCGACGCCAATTCTTCGATTTGGACAAATCTCCACGGCCATAACCACCCCGTGATCAACCGGGCGCTTGAGAAGCAACTGAAGAAGATCGCCCATTCGTCAGCACTCGGCTTCGCGAATGAACCAGCGTCGCTCCTCGCAGAGAAACTGCTCTCGATCGCAAAGGTCCGACGAGGAGCCAAGGGCAATCCAAAGTTGGGCAAGGTCTTCTTTTCTGACAATGGATCCACGGCGTTGGAAGTTGCACTGAAACTCTCCTACGAAAGCACGCGACGAACCCGTCCGGGGATTCGCCCACGGTATCTCGGAATCGAGGGTGCCTACCACGGCGACACCATCGGCGCCGTCAGCGTTGGCCACATCGATCTGTTTCACAAAGCCTATTCCGGTCTCCTGTTCAAGTCGGAGAAAGTCATGGCTCCCTACTGCTATCGCTGCCCGTTCAACAAGGCCAAACCGGAACGGGCGGACGCGCGGGATTATCGCCAATGCAATTTTGAGTGTGTGGACAAGGTCGAATCAGCGTTCGCCCAGGCGAAAAAAAGGGGAACGCCGATCACCGGCTTTGTGTATGAACCGCTGATGCAAGGCGCGGCCGGATTCGTTCCGCAACCGAAAGGCTGGTTGAGCCGCGCAGCGGAAATCGCGCGTGGGCACGAAGCACAATTGATCGCAGACGAGGTGATGACGGGTTTCGGTCGATGCAACGAAAAGGCGGATCAACTATTCGCGTCGCACCAGGAAGGTGTTCAGCCCGACTTCCTCTGCCTGGCCAAGGGTCTGACGGGCGGCTACCTTCCAATGGCAGCCACCCTCACCACCCAAAAAGTGTTCGACGCTTTTCTCGGCGAATACGAGGACTTCAAGAGCTTCTTTCACGGACACAGTTTCACCGGCAATCAAATGGGGGCCAGCGCTTCACTGGCCAGTCTGGATCTCTTGGCACGCGCCAAGACGCAGCAGGCACGAACAACTTTGCGGCAGACACTCAACACCGAGAGGGCGAGTCTCTGGACCTCGCCTCATGTCGGCGATGTCCGCCAAACCGGCAACGTGTTGGCGATTGAATTGGTCCGCGAATGGAAGACTCGAACGCCTTTCCAACTGGAAGAAAAGGCAGGTATCCGGGTCTGTCGCGCCCTGACCAAGCGTGGCGTAATCACCCGCCCCGTTGGCAACGTGATCGTTCTGATGCCTCCCTACTGCACAACCAGAACGCAGGCGCGAACAATGGTTACCGCCTTGCGCGAGTCGATCGAAGAAGTCCTTGGCGCTTAACGGCGCCCCTTGTCCAACACCACGCGGAAGCCGTGTTGCGGATGCCGCCCCTCATTGAATGAGTCAATCGGCATACGAGCCCCCGAATAGGTCAACGTGAGGTATCCATCCATGAAGCTGCCGCCACGAAGATAGTGTTGCGAGGAAGTGTAGCCGGGACCTCCATACTGATCCAAGCACCACTCCGCGATGTTTCCGCCAAGGTTGTGAATGCCATACAAATTACCGTTGAATGAATTCACCGGAGCGGTATCCGCAAAGCCATCGCGATAACGGAAATTCTTATGGAAGCGATGCAGATAGACCCGGTTCCCGCTGGCACCATATTTTTCATAGGTGGATTCGTCGCTGTAATTACCGCCCAAGGTCCTCAAGGACTCCGACCAATTCGGATGGTGAATCGGGGATCGTTCCTTACGCCCGTAGGGCGTCACCCCGTTCTCCGGCGGCATGCCTACCGCCTGGCTCCATTCGACATCACGCGGCAGCCGGTAAAGCTGTCCCGCCGTGATCAGCCCCAATTCCCGCTCACGTCGTGTCAACCATTCACAGAAAGCCATCGCCTTGACCCAACTGATATAACCAACGGGGTGATTCGCGGTGGCCCTCTTGCCGATCTGGTCTTCGTTCCCGGTGAACTTCGCGAAATTCAGCTGACTGGTCTCCCAGCGACAGAACAACACGCTCGTTCCGGGCACCGGCACAAACTCCATGCCCAGACTATTCACCCAAGGCAGCGTCATGCTCGCTGTTTCGATAGTCGATGTGCCAGAAGACCTCTGCGAATCGGTGCCTTTCTTCGGTGCCGGATTGATGAGGACCTTCTTGGGCTCCACCTTGGGCTCTGGTTTTGATATGGGCTTCACCATGGGAACGACCGGCTGAGCAGTCGTATTGACCTTGGCCAGGTACACCCACCCTTTCTTGGTTCCCAGCAATTGGTCCGCAACCCCGAATTCGCCAAATTCCACTCTCAATCCATTTAGTTCACTCTTGGAACGGACCTTCAATCTCACCTCACCGGAATCATCCGACAGGTAATTGCCAGACAAACCCGCCACGGTCACCTTCGCCCCGGCGAGCTTTCGGCCGCTCTGCTGATCCTTGATGACCAGCACATAGCCAGCAGCATCTTTCTTTGGCAGCGTAACTGGCGGGGTTGCGACGATCGGTTTCGTCAAGTCGGCACGGTGACGGGAGCAGGCCGATTCAACTTGGCAATCACGGTAATCTCATCCATGACAATCCCCGTGTCCGTCGGTTTCACATCAAAGTTGTATCCCTCGAGTTTCGCTCTTATCTCCGGTTTCTTCGCCATCGAATAGTTGAACGTCAAGGTCCCCGCCGCATCGGTCAAACCATAGGAATCCAAACCGCTTACCCGAATCCGCACGTTTCGTACCGGACGTCGGGAAACTGAATCGACCACCATCACTTTGGCTTTCCGCGTGATTGGCTTGAGGAAGATGTCTTCCTTCGTCCGCTGTCCAGGTTCGTGAATGGTCTTCGTCTGCACTCGATAGCCATAACTCGCGACCTCAAGCCCCAACGACGTTGCACCTTTGGGCACCTCGAATTCAGCCATCCCAGATTCAGCGGCGGTGATATTCTGCTTCTTGCCCGGCTCACCGTTCGAATACCAAGAGAGCCCAATGCGTGCTGGCACACCCGTTTGCGTCGCCGCATCCACCACGTTCAAGCGCAGGATCTTGGCCTTGCTTGGATCATTCTTCCTGGCCGGGAGTCCTGTACCCTTGGAGATGATCTCCAACTCCAGGATGCCCGAACCGATCTTCGTGCCGGCCAGGGGTTCTCCGGACCAACGCTTCAAGGGGTATTGATCCGTCTGCCCTCGAGCATCGAGATGAACCTTGCCGCTCAGGATGGATTTGCCGCCCCACTCCGATTTCACCGGCACGAGATACGAATCGTCCGGTGAAACGCGAATCGGAACGAACTCTTCGGCTCCGTCCGTCAACTTGATCTGCAACAGTCCCTGAGCGTAGCGTGCTCCAAACAGGCCACGGGTGGGATTGCGAAACTTCAGGAGCAGGGTATCTGCTGCCTCCAGCGAAACGCCCCCGACCAACACCAACAGCAGAGCAAACCAGACCATTCGCGGCCAACCGAGACCTGGCCTAAGCCGACTCGTGGGCTCGCGATTCATCTGGTTCGGACCGTTCATCACACACTCCCGTCATTCCATTGGCATTATTGGAAGAAGCGCGAGTTCAACGACGCTGTGAAACGGTGATGCTATAGCTGAACCGAACCTGGTGATCGGTCACGCCATACGCCGTGATCCGGTAGTCCCCACGGACGCCATCGACGAACGCGTTCTCCAGCACGGCCTTCGCGTGGGTGACCGGTTGACCACCTCCCGGAGGCTGAACTACCCATTGATTCACGGTGAATTTCGAGCCGTTACGATCCGTGAGGGAATACTTGCCCGAGCCCAGGCGCTTCACACTGAGCGCCCATTCAATCTCGCCCTTCAAGTCACCGCGCTTGTAGTCCCTGCCGTCCCACTTCAACTCGTAGATGGATTCCTTGATCAGGATGCCGCGGCCGTTCACGGTCGGGATCGAGAGATTGCGCCCCTTGATGCCACCGGACGGGAAATTGGCAAGCACCTGCTGCGCGTTGATCTGGGCCGGTTCCGGCATCGCACCGCCGGGCGTTCCGGCACCGGGCGTTCCTGCACCGGGAACTCCACCACCGGCACCGGGCCTACCCGCTCCCGGTGTACCAGCACCAGGCAAACCTGCTCCGGCTGCACCAACGCCTGCACCCGTGCCGGCAACGCCGGTTCCAGCCCTTGATGGTATTGGACTCCAGGAATTCGACTGTCTCCAAGATCAGGTCGTCCGGTTCCACCGTGCGTCCGTTGTCGATAGTCTTATATTTGCTCCCGTTCGCGTCGTAGAACCAGAGCTGCACCCCGTTCCAACCGAAGGCGCCAAGCGGACGATGCCCTCCCGGGGTCTGCAACTCGGCGATCGTGGCAATCAACGCGGGCGTGAAGGGCCTCCCTTCCTGCCCCTTGATCGCCTTGAGTTCGATCGCCCGGGCCGCTTTGAAACCAATAAGGAAGTCCTTCAGCCAAGCCACTCCTCCGGTGTACAGACCCGTCACGATCGAGACCGTGAGGATGAGCACGAAGAACGTGAGCATGTTCATCGCGGAGGCGAGCCAGACCTTGCCGGAAGTGGCGAGGGAAATGAATTTGTCGCGCAGCCTTTCTCCGTACCAAGAGATGGGAACACATTCCCAGAAGGCGTACTTCAGACAGTACAATTGCCGATTCAAGAAACGCTTCACAGATCTGATCCCTCGTAACTCAAGAAACTCCGTTTCTTATAAGCATCCGCTCCACATCTCACAATCATCAAAATGCCTACCGTGACGTTCAAGCACCGCTCAGGACGAGACCACAACTCAAGATCTCCCGCCCATCCAG
>JBMYQZ010000338.1:0-6076 GCA_049601855.1 Limisphaerales bacterium
CGAAGGCGGCATGATGGGACCGGATCTTTCCAGTGCTGGCAGCCGTTACAACGCCCGCGATCTGCTGGAACAGATCATTCATCCGAGCAAAGAGATCAACGAGCAGTTCGTGCCGATCGTGTTGACCAAGACCAACGGTGAAAAGATCACCGGCATCGTCACCAATCTCAATGGCGATGGCGTGACCGTGAACACGGATCTCCTCGATCCCAACCAGCGCGTCACCATCGATCGCAAGGTCGTGAAGAGCATCGAGCCCTCGAGCATTTCGCCGATGCCGGAAGGTCTGCTCTACATGATGCAGAAGGACGAAGTCCTGAATCTGGTTGCCTACATGCTCAGCGGCGGCGACGCGAAAAACGACATGTTCAAATAGGCCAATCGATGGGGAGTCGGCAAGACACCGCAATCGGTCTGTTGATCGTCAGTGTCCTTGGCTGGCTCTTTTTCGCCTACGGCATCCTGATCCTGCCCCGGCAGGTCGCAGCTTGGGACGCGGCGGACGTTGCGCTCCCGAATCCGGTGATCCTGATGATCAACATCGGTCTACTGTTGCAGCGATTGGGTCTGCTGGTTGTGTTGCTCCTCCTATGTCTGACCGGCACGGGAATCTGGCTGCTGCGATCTGAAGCGAAGAGTGAGAGTAGGTGATTATTTGCTGCTCTCTTCGCCGCGTAGCGTCTGGAACGGGACACTGTGTACGATGCCGCTCACGAGAGCGGAAAAGCGATAATCGTTTTGCTCCAGGTGAGCGACGATCTCCTTCACAGCGCACTTGTCGTAGTGTTCCAGTCCGCGGCCGAGGGCGTAGGTGAGCATCGTGCGTGCGAGATTGCGCACGAAGAGATCGCGGCGTGTATTTGTGAGAATGTCCGTGAGCTCGCGCGGGCCGTTGAAGGAATCGCCGGTGGTGAGCGTGCCGGAAGCGTCAATCTTCGTGCCCCCGTCCTGATCGCGCCAACGGCCAAGGGCGTCGTAGTTTTCCAGACCGAAGCCAATCGGATCCATCAGTTGATGACACGAGGCGCAGACCTTGTTCTCGCGATGTTGTTCCATCTTCTTGCGAAGATTCCCCGTAAGCTTGCGGCCTTCGTCTTCCAGCGTGGGAACATCGGCGGGAGCGGGTGGCGGAGGCGTGCCGAGGAGATTGTTGAGCACCCATTGACCGCGCTTCACCGGTGAAGTGCGATCCGGGTGGGAGGTGATCGTCAACACCGACGCGTGGCCAAGCACGCCGCGCCGATCGGAGTTGCGGAGGCTGACTTGGAGGAATTGACTGCCGTTCACTCCGTCGTGGCCATAGTGGCGGGCGAGGCGTTCGTTCAGGAACGTGTAATCCGCACTGAGGAATTCGATGATCGAACGATCCTCGTCCTGGATGCGGGCAAAGAGCAGTTCGGTTTCCCGGCGCATGGCGCGTTTGAGATCATCGTCCCAATTCGCAAACATCTTCTCGTCCGGTTGCACCAGGTCGAGGTTGCGGATCTGCAGCCATTGACCTCCGAAATTGCGGACGAGCGCGAGAGCCTTGGGGTCCGCCATCATACGTCGGATCTGGTGATCGAGTTTGTCGCGCAGGCGTCCCTCGTCTGCCAGTCGCATCAGATCCTCGTCCGGCATGGAACTCCAGAGGAAATAGGAAAGACGGGAAGCAAGGGCGTGTTCGTCGATCTCATGAACCCGTTCGGAATCGTCGGGTTTGGGTTGAAGTTCGCCGCGGAAAAGGAAGTGCGGCGAAACGAGAATCGCCTGGAATGCCAGTTTGATGCCGCCTTCGAAGGGGTCGCCATTCTTCTGTGCCAATTCGACAAAGCCGCGCAGGCGTTCGACTTCTTCATCCGTCACCGGCCGCCGAAAGGCCCGGCGCGCGAAGCGGGAGATAATCTGTTCCGCATTCTTTGAATCGAAAGTGGTGCGGTGGAACTCGGGTTTCTCCCTCGCCTTGATGGGGCCGACAAGTTCGATGCTGCTGACGTAGAAATTGCGATCCTCGCGATTGGCCGGGTTGTAGTAGTCGTTGATGAACGAGGTGGCGATGCGATGGCGGCCGCGGGAAAGAGTGGTGCGTTCATCGAAAGTGCCGGGGGCGTTGCCGCGTTGCGGGACGTTGAAGCGGCGGACGGGACGATCATCCACACGCAATTCCGTGCGCACCGGTTCATCGCCAGCCTGGTCGCCATGCGCGACGAAGCGGATCAGGTAATCGCCGGTCTCTCGCACGTCGAAGTCGCCCCAGATCTGACCGCTGGAAATCAAGGCTCGCGCTCCGCCACGGGTACTGCCGCGGCCGCTTTGTCGCAGTCGTGGCGCGTCGAGCTTGACGGCCCCTCCCATATCCGGCTCCGTCGGCAGTGCTTCGTCGAGAATCTGCTTGGCGGCCTTCAGATACTTTTCCAGTTGGACTGGTGAGAGCGACAGGACATCGCCGATGTTGTCGAAGCCGTAGCCGCTGTCGTCCGCGGGGAAGTCATCCGCCGGACGAAATTTGACGCCCGTGAGTTCGCGGATTGTGTTGTTGTATTCCTCGCGATTGAGACGGCGAATGGTGACGCGACCGGGGTCGGGATTGGAGCAGTCATGGTCGAAGACGACTCGATCGATCCAGTTCTCGATAAGCGCCATTTCAGCCGGCGTCGGCTGGGGTTCGTCCGGTGGCGGCATGACCCCGTTGTTGAGGTTCTCCAACACGCGTTGCCAGAGGATGCGATCCTTGGTCAGGGCGGCGAAATCCGCATGCGAATCGAGAGTGATGCCGCCTTTCTCCACGCCGTCGCCATGGCAATCGTAGCAGTATTTCTGCAGGATCGGCTGAACTTCCGCGTGATACTCTGGTGGAGGTGGGGACGGGACCGAGTTGCCGAAGACCCAAAAGCAAAGCACTGCCACCACCGGAGTCATCACGGTGAAGATCGAGAGGAAGAGCAAAATGGCCGGAACTTTGCGCACGCCAATGAAGTCTCGGCTGAATCCTGATTTTGTGGAAGACCAGAGCGCTGGGGCGGTGCCAATAAAATCGCCGTACGGCGATTTTATTGGTCACGAGGAACGGCGTAATCGGTCGTGATCCAATCCGCGTTTTCCGCGCGATGGCGGACTTGGATTTGCTCCGGGGCCTGCTTCACCGTCAGGAAACCGAGGACGACGGTTTTCTTTTCACCTGCTTTGAGATGGATGGATTCGTTGGTCAAGTCGCGAAGTTGGCGACGCAGGCGGCGGTTGTAAAGCGGGCCCATGATCAGAAACAGGAGATCGCACATGATCAGCAAGGGATGGAAATCGAGGATCGCGAAGATGATAAAACCCCAGGTGAACTCGCGGAACTTTTTGATGAGTGTTTCCGGTGCGTCGATGTCATGGCGATTGCCGCCAGCGATCAGTTTGGCCGAACCCAGTTCGAACTCCACCGGGCCGTCTCCGTCGTTGGTGAGATCCAGCTTGATGAGGGCGATCTTCTTGCGGCGCGCCTTGTGGGCGTAGACGTGCGGATTGCCTTTCAGGAAATCGGTGGCGGAAACTTCGTGCGATGGCATCGGTACTCATCGGGATAACACGCGATGGACCGTCTGGTTGCAACTCGTTTTCCGGCAGGCTACAAGGTGGAAATGTTTTCAAGAATCTGCGCCGCATTGTTGTTCGTATCGGTGGCGCTTTCGGAAGCGAAGCCGCCGAACATCCTGATCATCACCTGTGACAATCTCGGTTACGGGGACATTCGGAGCTACAATCCGAAGTCTTTCATCAAGACACCAAGACTGGATCGACTGGCGAAGGAGGGAGCGCGGCTCACCAGTTTCTACACGGCGTCTTCGACCTGCACCGTTTCCCGGGCGTGCCTCTTGACCGGGCGGATTCCGCAGCGGCACAAGTTGGTGAATCAGTTGCCGGGGTTGAAGGGAAATTACGGGGTGGGGTTGAACCCGAAGGAATTGCTGATCCCTCAATTGCTCAAGACAGCGCCGACGCCTTACGTCACCGGGTGTTTTGGGAAATGGAATATCGGTTTTGCCAAGGGCTCGCGACCGACGGAACGGGGCTTCGATGAGTTTATCGGCCATGCCTCGGGGAACATCGATCACTACAGCCACATCTATGGCGGGAAGCACGATCTCTTCGAGGGTACGAAGGAACTGCATCGGCAGGGCGAATACGCGACCGACCTGTTTGCTGACGAGGCGATCGATTTCATTCAAAGGCAGACGAAGTCTGGCAAACCGTGGTTCTGCTATCTTCCCTTCAACGCGCCACATTTCCCGAGTGCGAAGAACAAGAAGCCGGGACAGAAGAACGAGTACCAGGCACCTGACTGGGCGTTTCGCGAATATGGTCTCTCGCCCGATGAAGAGGATCCACTCAAACGATATGGCGCGGTGGTGACCGCCTTGGATCAGGGGATTGGTCGAGTGCTGGACGCGCTGGAGATTTCCGGTGCGGCCGATAATACCTTTCTCTTTTTCATGTCCGACAACGGCAGCTTTCGCCTCAATCGCAAGGGGCTGGATGTTGGGATCAATGAACCCCTGCGTCACGGTGGCGTGACTTGTTGGGAAGGCGGAATTCGCGTGGTGGCGATGGCGCGTTGGCCGGGGAAGATCAAGCCGGGTTCAGTGGTTGATGAGGCGTTCTGGTCGCCGGACATCTTGCAGGCCTGTGCGAAGATCTCGGGTGCCACGCCACCGTCGAGCATAGTCTTTGATGGCAAGGATCCGCTGCCGTTGCTGACGTCTGGTGCGAAGTCGGAACATGAGTCGTTCTTCTTTATATTCCGCAATCACGCGGCGTTACGTCAGGGTGATTGGAAGATTGTTCGCGAGCGACCGAACAAGTCTTGGCAGTTGTTCAATCTCGTGAAGGATCTTGGGGAGAAGAACAACCTGGCCGGCAAACAGCCGGACCGGGTGAAGGAACTCGCTGGAACATATCAGGCTTGGCAGAAGACGTTCTGATATGCAGCGGCAGCGCCCGTTTATTTTCCGAAATCGCGCAACAGGTTCTCGTTCGTTTCCGGAGCAATTTTGCCATCGTGGGCAACGTAGCGGGCGGCGAAGCGGAAGGGGCTTGCGGCATTGATTTCGACTTCGGTGTTCAAACACGGCGACACCTCCATCAATCCCCAGTCGCGCATGTAGTATTGGTTGCGGATGTTCTCCGGATGGCCCATGAGGGTGATGCCGACGGTGGCTTCGCCGAGGCGGCCGGTGCAGTCGATCCAGCGGGGGGCTTTGCGGTCGCCGTCGGCGTCCCAGTAGTTGCCATCCGGATTCACGCGGCCTTCGGAGTCGCGCATGGTGCCGCCTTCCTCGACGTCGATGAGGTCGTTCACCCGCACGCCGCAGAAGGAATGGCGATCTTCCTCCAATACGATTGTCCCTTTGACGGGGATCAGTTGGGAGGAGGAGTCGATGATTGTGTGGGGGCCGGATTGGGTCAATTCGTAGTGGCGCTGCTCGTAGAGGATGGGTTCGCCTTCGGCGGAGTTCTGTTCGCGGGTCCGCCAGGTGAGTTCGAGGTCGAGCTTTACGGATTCACCGGTTGTCCATTTCGCGCCGGTGATTTCCTGAATTCCGGTCGGGCCGAGGTGATAGAGATTGCGTTCCGAGGTATGCCATTTGTCCGGGCGATCGGTCTCGGGGAAGTTCAGCTTGCGGTAGAAGTCGATAACGCGTCCGTCTTCCGTGCGCACACGGCCATGGCCACTCATGATTGATTGGTGATGGATGAAACAATACTGATGCGAATCGGTGACGGGATAGCCTGCCGGAGTAAGGACCGGATAGAATTCCGGCTTCAGGCGAAAGTGAGTCGGGTAATCGACGGAGAAGATGAACGAGGTGACGTATCGCCCATGGTTGGTGATCTTCAGTCTGCGGGTCTGGGCGCGGAAGGGGCGTTGGTCTTCGACCTTGAATTCGTTTGGCGGGGTCTGCGCGAGGGTGGAGGTGGATACCATGGCACCGGCGGACACGGCGGCTGTCTTCAACAGATCGCGACGGGAGAGATCAGACATGAACCGGGATTAAGCGGGATTTCCTCGGGGCGCAATTCCCTTTTGTGCTTCCGCCGATCCGGGGCCACTGGT
>JBMYQZ010000338.1:6086-6369 GCA_049601855.1 Limisphaerales bacterium
TGCGGCGAATGGCAGACGAACTGTCCATAGGATTTCTCGGAGCGGGCAGAATGGCGACGGCTCTGGCCAAGGGCTTCGTCAATGCCGGACTCATCAAACCCGCTCAGTTGATCGGCAGCGATGTGTTTGCCGGCGCGCGGGATGCGTTTGCCAAGGAGACAGGTGGCGTGGTCACGGATTCGAACGACGAGGTGGTGGCGCAGTCGACCACGGTTTTTCTCGCGGTGAAGCCCCAGCAGGTTGCTGACGTGCTCGGCGGGATTTCCGACGAATTCACGGGTGA
>JBMYQZ010000339.1:0-6364 GCA_049601855.1 Limisphaerales bacterium
ACGATTCACACATCTGCTACACCGGTCGCGATTGGCAGAACCAACCACCGGGCGGTTGGCCAGCAATTGGCCCCGTGCTATCCAAGGTGCGGGGGCACTGCCGCGAATCAGTTCCTCCCTTCGTCGGTTTGGCGCCGAAAGCCGGGCATCCTCCCTACGGTTCTCCCGGGCATCCAGGGTTCCTCGGCACGGCACACGCGGCCTTTCGTCCGAGCGGTCAAGGGAAGAGCGATCTTACACTGAATGGCATCGACGGCTCGCGTCTGGATGATCGCAAAGGCCTGTTGAAGAACTTCGACAATCTGCGACGTGAAGTTGATGCAAGCGGAGCCGTGGAGGGCTTGGACGTCTTTCAGCAACGCGCTTTGGGGATGCTCACGTCCAGCCGGATGGCGAACGCTCTGGATCTCTCAAATGAAGATCCGGGACTTCGCGAGCGCTACGGGAAGGGATTCACGCAACGCTATGGCGATGGTGCACCTCGGAATCTCGAACACTTTCTTCTGGCTCGCCGCCTCGTGGAAGCGGGTGCCCGGTGCGTCACCCTGAATTTTGGACGTTGGGACTTCCACTCAAAGAATTTCAGCGAAGCGAAGAATACGCACCTGCCATATTTCGATCAGGGGCTGTCGGCTTTGATCGAGGACCTTCATGAACGCGGCATGCAGGACGACGTGGCGGTCGTGGCTTGGGGTGAATTCGGACGCACACCCAAGATCAATGCCAACGCCGGACGTGATCACTGGCCGCAGGTCGGTGGCGGATTGATATCCGGCGGCGGCATGCGAATGGGGCAGGTGATCGGCGCGACCGATCGTCTCGGCGGCGAAATTGCCGAACGCCCGATTCACTTCGGGGAAGTCCACGCCACGCTTTATCACCAACTCGGAATTGACCCGCACAAGACCATGTTCACTGACCTCGCCGGCCGGCCGCATCCGATCGTGGATTACCGGCATGAGGTCATGTCCGAATTGGTCTGATTTTGATGATTGAAAACCCCTGAAACCCGGTATCATACCTGGTAACCACAGATGAAAAGAACCATTCAGACATTGGTCGCCGTCGTGGCGATGATTTCGCTCGGCGCGCAGGCGAATGGCCCGACGAAGCTCGCTTTCGAATCGCTGCCGTTGAGCAAGGACGCGAAGACGCTCCAACTCGTCGGCTCCGGCGATCGTATGCAGCTTTTGGTGAATGCCTACGAAGCCGACGGCGGTCTCCGCGACGCCACGCATGAGGTCTCGTACAGTGCCGCGCCAGCAAACATTGTCACCATCAGCAAGGACGGCTTTATAAAGCCCAAAGCCGACGGTGCCACCACCATCACCGCCAAGCTTGGTGACCAGAGCACTTCCGTGAAGGTTACGGTCAAGGAGTTTGGTCAACCGCAGGAAATTAACTTCGCCAATCGCATTGTTCCGATCTTCACCAAGGGCGGGTGCAACGGTGGCGGCTGCCACGGCAAGTCCGGTGGTCAGAATGGATTCAAACTCTCGCTGCTGGGTTTTGAACCCACTGAGGATTACGAATACCTCGTGAAGGAAGCCCGGATGCGTCGCATCTTTCCGGCGGCACCGGATCATTCGCTGCTGCTTCGCAAAGGCGCTGCAGTCGTTCCTCACGGTGGCGGCAAGAAGCTTGAACTCGGCTCGCACGATTACGAATTGCTCCGCCGCTGGATCGGGCAGGGGATGCCCTATGGCAATCCGGAGGATCCGACCGTGGCCAAGATCGAGGTCTTCCCGCGTGAACGGGTGATGAAGCCCGGGGCCAAGCAGCAGCTCAGTGTGATTGCCCATTACACCGACGGACATGTCGAAGACGTGACTCGCGCCGCCCTCTACGAGCCGAACGAGAAGGAGATCGCCGAGGTTGGTGAGCATGGCCTGGTCACGATGCATTCGCAGCCTGGCGACGTGGCGGTGATGGTTCGCTATCAGGGCAAGGTCGCGGTGTCGATTGCCTCGCTTCCTCTCGGCGCACCGGTCAAGCACCTGCCGGCGGAGCGGAATTACATCGATTCACTCGTTTTCAAGAAGCTTAAGAAAGTCGGCATGCCACCGAGCGAAATCTCGGATGATGAGACCTTTATCCGGCGGGTCACTCTCGATGTGGCCGGACGCCTTCCGAACAGGATCGAGACAGAGAAGTTTCTCGCCAACAAGGATCCCAAGAAGCGTGAGATCTGGATCGACCAACTGTTGGCCAGCTCGGACTACGCAGATTATTTTGCGAACTACTGGAGCGCCTTGCTTCGCAATCAACGCACCGTGGTCGGCGGTCGCACCGAGCCCTACATGCGCGGTACCTATGCTTTCCACTCTTGGATCCGTGAAAGCCTCGATCAAAACAAACCTTATGACATCTTCGTCCGCGAAGTCTTGGCTGCTTCGGGTGATATCGCGCATAACCCCCCGGTTGCCTGGTATCGTCAGGTGAAGTCTTCCAGCCAGCAGTTGGAAGATACCGCTCAGCTGTTCCTTGGCACGCGTCTCCAATGCGCCCAATGCCATCATCATCCCTTTGAGAAATGGAGTCAGGCCGATTACTACAGCTTCGGTGCCTTCTTCTCGCAGGTCGCACGTCGCCCTGGTTCGCAACCCGGTGAGGAGATGATATTTGCGAGTCGCAAGGTTCCGGCCGGCACCAATAAGAAGAACAGTCAAAAAGTGCTTCCCGCCGGGCTCGGTGCGAAACCCGTTGAGCTGACGTCGGACGATGATGCCCGCCATTCGCTGGTGGACTGGATGACCAAACCGGACAATCGCTTTTTTGCCCACGCCTTGGTCAATCGCTATTGGAAGCATTTCTTCAACCGCGGTCTGGTGGAGCCTGAGGACGACATGCGCGAGACGAATCCGGCCACCAATCCGGAGTTGCTCGACGCACTCGCTGCCAATTTCGTGAAGAGCGGATTCGATATGAAACGCCTCGTTCGCGATATTGTGACGTCCTCGACCTATCAGTTGAGCGCGATTCCCAACAGTCACAACGCGAAGGACAAACAATACTTCTCACGTTACTATCCGAAACGCCTGTCCGCAGAGGTCCTGCTCGACGCCATCAATGCCCTGACCAAGTCCGATACCAAGTGGACCGGGCTCCCATCCGGTACCCGCGCCGTCCAACTGCCGGACAACTACTTCAATTCCAAGAGCTACTTTCTCCAGGTCTTCGGCCGCCCGGACAGCGCCAGCGCCTGTGCCTGCGAACGATCGCAAGAAGCCAGCCTTGCCCAGAGTCTGCATTTGCTGAATTCCAAGGACATTCAGACGAAACTCTCTGCCACCACCGGTCGCGCGGCCGATTTGGCCCTGAACGAGAAGCTCAATGATGAACAGAAGATGCAGGAACTGTATCTATGGGCCTTCTCCCGCAAGGCGATGTCCCACGAGGCGAACGTCGGGGTCGAGCATGTTGAGAAGAAATTGAATCACGCGAAGGATGCGAAGTCGGATTTGAAGAAGGCCAAACGCGAAGCCTACGAAGACATCGTGTGGGCCCTGATCAGCAGCAAAGAATTCCTCTTCAACCATTGATTGGATCAAACTGAGATCGATGAGAAAAAAGATTCTCCTTACGCTGTTGGCTGGATTGCTATCCGGCCTTTCGGCTAATGCGCAATTGCCCGTCGCCAAGCTGTCGACGCTCTTTCCGTCCGGCGCGAAGATTGGAACCTCCGTCGAAGTGACTCCAGGTGGCAGCGATCTGGTTGGATTGCGCCAGGCGTTCTTTTCTCACAAAGGCATCACCGGCAAGGTGAGCTCGGACGGGAAGAAGATCACGATGACCGTCGCCAAGGATGTACCGGAGGGCGTTTACAGCGCTTGGGTGGCTGGTGACTTTGGCGCGTCCAATCCCCGCGCGATTCACGTGGCTCAGCTCAATGAAGTTGTCAGCACGACGACGAATCACGATTTTGACAAGGCACAGGTGGTTGCAGCCGGTTCGATCGTGAACGGATATGCGGACAAAGAGAAGGTTGATACCTACAAAGTCGCGCTGAAGAAGGGACAACGTCTGCTGGCGCAATGCCTCGACAAGAAACTCGACTCCGTGCTTTCCGGTTCCGTGAAAATCTTCGATGCCAGTCGTCGCGAGTTGATGCGGGCCACAAACGAGGAGATCCTCGATTATACGGCGACGGCTGACGCGCACGTGTTTGTGCAAGTCAGTGATCGGATTTTCGCAGGCGGCACCACTTACTTCTATCGGCTGAAACTCACCACGGGGCCGGTGGTGGATTTTGTTCTCCCCTTGGCTGTCGCCCCGGGAGCCAATTCCAAGGTGAAACTCTATGGACGCAATCTTGGGGCCGCGGTGAAGTCCATGACCGTGGATCGGAAGCCCTTGGAATCGAAAGACGCCGAGATCTCCGCACCGGCCGCGAGCGAGAAGTTGCCCGCCGGAATTTCGCTCCATGATTACCAGGGAGCCGTTACCGGATTTGGCAGCCATGGCACACTGATTGGTTTTGCCCAAGCGCCCGTGCTGTTGGAGGCAGAGCCTAACAATGTCGCGACCAAGCCGCAGGTGATCAAGGTGCCTTGCGATCTCTCCGGGCAGTTTTATCCAGCGCGTGATCGCGATTATTACACCTTCGATGCCAAGAAGGGTGAAGTGTATTGGGTGGAGATCATCTCCCATCGATTGGGGCTTTCCACCGATCCGCTGTTGGTAATTCAGAAGGTCGAGAAGAAGGCCGAGGGGGATTGGACGGCGAAGGACGTGTTCACGCTCTCGGACGGCGATAAGAATTTCGGTGGACCGGACTACGACACCTTTCACCACGATGATGATGGCAAGTTCACCGTGGCGGCGGATGGGTCCTACCGCATCATGATCCGTGACCTGTTCAATGGAGTAAAATCGGATCCACGTCGGCTCTATCGCCTGATCGTTCGCAAGGAATCGCAGGACTTTCAGATCGTTGCGCAACCCATCCCGCGCAAAGCCAAGACCGATCGTCGCGATGTCTGGCGTTCCAACACGCTCCTGCGTCAGGGCGACGTTGAGGCGCTTAATGTCCTATTGTTCCGCAAAGACGGTTTCACCGGCGAGGTGAACGTGGAAGTGGAAGGATTGCCTGCAGGAGTTTCCCACGCCCCGTTGAAGTTTACCGGTTCCACCAAGACTGCCGTGCTGCTGCTGCGGGCGGAGGAATCAGCGAATCCTTGGACAGGCTCGGTGAAGATCGTGGGCAAGTCCAAGATTGGTGCCAAAGCGGTTACCCGCCAGGCCCGGGTCGCGTCGGCAAATTGGGACATCGACTACAGCGCTGCAACGACCATGAAATCCACCAGTCGCCTGAGTGATCAGTTGATCTTGGCGGTTGCGGATGAGCCTTCCCCTTTGGAACTGATCCCTGCCTCCGACAAACCGATCGAAGCGGTGATTGGGACCAAGGTCACCGTGCCGGTCAAAGTCGCCCGTCGCGGCTCGTTTGCTGCCGATCTGAAGGTGAAACCGTATGGTCACGCCGCGTTGGCCAAGGTGCCCGATGCCACGGTGAAGAAGGATGCGGGCAACGTCGTGATCGACCTTAAGAAATACAAACTTCCGGAAGGTACGCATCAGCTGCACCTGAAGACCAATTCCAAGGGGAAGTATCGTCCGGCTTCCAAGGAGCTAAAAGCTGCCGAAGCCGCATCCAAGGCGGCGACGGATGCCGCCGCGGCCGCCGAGAAGCACTCCAAGGCGCTCGCAGCTGTGATCAAGGTCAAGGGACTCACTGCTGAACAGATTGCCGCGGTCAAAAAGGAGGCGGATGAAGCAGCCAAGATAGCCAAGGATCTCGTTGCCAAGCGCGATGTTGCGCAGAAGAAAGCCAAGGATTTGGCAGCAAAGGTTAAGCCAAAGGACTACACCGTGGATTTCTATTCCATGCCGTTCTTGGTGACGATCAAGAAGAAGTAGTTTTAACCGCGGATAACACGGATTACACAGATGTTGAGAATACTGTTTGGATTTTTTCTGTCAGCCGGGCTTGTGTCCGCTGCCTTGCCAGTGGCGAAGTCGACCCGCAAGTCGACCGTTGATTTTGAGAAGGAGATTCTGCCGATCTTGCGGGCGAACTGTCTCGCGTGTCACAACACCACCAAAGCCAAAGCGGATCTGAATCTTGAGACTCCGCAACTGATCTTGAAGGGCGGCGATTCAGGTCCGGCGGTCGTTCCCAGCAAGAGTGCCGAAAGCCTGCTCTTCGAAGTTGCGACCCATGCGGAGGATCCGGTGATGCCGCCGAAGGGCAACAAGTCCGGTGCGAAGAATTTTACACCTGATCAACTGGCCTTGTTAAAACTCTGGATCGATCAGGGAGCCAAGGGTGAGGTAAAGGGATTCGTGGAGATCAACTGGCAGC